>JBOGXX010000109.1:0-23329 GCA_050696475.1 Solirubrobacteraceae bacterium
TGCGGCAGCATCACGCCGCCGCTGCCAACGCGGATGCGGCTCGTGCTCGCCGCGATCGCGCCGATCAGGGCCTCGGGGCTCGGTCCTGCCAGCATCGGGCCTCCGTGATGCTCCGCCACCCAGTAGCGGTGAAAGCCCAGCGTGTCCGTCCACCGCGCAAGATCCAGCGTGTTCGCCAGCGCCTGCGCTCCCGTCGAGCCTTGCGAGACAGGCGACTGGTCGAGGACCGACAGGCGCAGGGATCCTCGGTTGGAGGCAGAGGTCGAGATGGTCGAATGCTAGGCGTCTGCAGCGCATCGTCCATGTGCCGTCGACCGGCTCCAACCGACAGCCAACAGAGCTACCCTTGCTTGCGTGAGGCGGATGGCGTTGATTGCGCTCTCCTTGGGACTGCTCGGCTGCGTCGTGGGGCTCAGCAGCGGACGACGCGAGACCGCCGCTCACGCCGCCGTCAAGCGCAGCGACTTCCCACACGAAGTCGTCGTGAACCGTGCCGAGGAGACCCACAGATGCTCGGTCGCGAGCGCCGGCTGCGCCACAGGCTGCACGCTAGCCGTCGCCAGCAGCCTCGCGCGTCCCCCGCGGCGCGCGGGCGAATGCGCAGCATCGTCATCCAGTCGGCCCTGCATACTGGCGATCGCGGCCGACGGTCGACGAACGCCCACGACGCGAGCCGTATTCTGCAAGCAGCAACACCGGGAGAACCCGCGCCCCAAGACCCAACGACCGAAATCCTCGCGCCCGTAGAGAGCACCGGGCCACGGCGCCGGACCCGGACTGTAGAGTTTGACTCCAATCCCCCGGGGAGGAGGGTCATGTATCAACCAGTGCTGTTTCGCGACCGGCCGCGGCCCGCGCAGATCGTGCTCGGCGGGGTCGTTCCCGCCGTCGCCGGCGCCGTCGCCGGCGTGCTCGTCGGGGTCTCCAGCGGCGCCTACTGGGGCTACGCCGCGTTCATGGCCGTTGCCAGCGTGATCGCCGGCCTCGAGCACCTCGACGGCTGGGGAGGAGCTGACCGCGGGCTCGTCGCGGGCGCGATCTACGGCATCGCGCTGTTGCTTGCGCATGCCGTCGTCGGTACCCACGCCAAGGTCTCACTCGGCAGCTTCCCGCCGTTGCTGGCCGTCGTCACCGCCATCGCCGGCATGTTGCTCAGCGCCACCGGCGGACGAATCGCCCGTGCTCTGCGCAACCGCGCGCACGCCGAGGTCCCCCTGCCGGTGGAGTAGCGAGCGCGAGCCCGCGCTGCGCGAGCGCCGTCAAGCCTGGAGTGCAACGGGCGTAGACCTCGACGACGGCACCCCCAGGTAGGCTGCTGCGCCATGAGCGATCCCAGCCAGGAGTCCGGCCCTCCCTACCACCTGTTCCTGCATCAGCCCGAGGCGCCCGTTGCCGCGCAGGCGCTCAGGCTGCTGATCTCCGACGAGGCGCACGAGCAAGACATCCGCCAGCTCGCGCGCGAGGTCATCGCCGGCCTCGAAGCCGAGCCCAACGAGGACGGCACGCTCACCGTCTCGCTCACGCCCAAGCAGATGAAGATCACGCACAGCGCCCTGCGGCTGCTGCTCAACGACCTGCAGCGCGAGCAGAACGACGAGCGCCAGATCCTTCACGAGATCCTCGCCAAGCTGCCCGACGAGCACACCATGCGCGCGATCAGGCTGTAAGCCGCCCCCGTCCCGGCCACACCCCGCAAGCCGCCCTCGTCCTGTTCACGCCCCAGCTCACGTGCGCGTGGCGTTTTTACCCTCCTGTAAGGACCCGCTGATGGGCTCAATTCCTATACGGACTGCCCGATCCGCTTGTGATAGGCTAACCGGACCGCTCAGTCCTCTACGTAGGAAGGTGTCAGCCGTGGCCTCCCCAACGTCCGCCCCAGCCGCTGCATCCGGTTCCTCACACTCCTCCGACGCAGCCAGCCCGACGTCCGCCAGACGCCGCTTCAACCCCTGGCTCACGCTGGTCGTCGTCTGCGTCGCCCAATTCATGGTCGTGCTCGATGCCACCATCGTCAACGTCGCCATGCCGTCGATCCAGAAGGGCCTGCACTTCTCGCGCGCCGACCTGCAGTGGGTGATCAACGGCTACACGCTCTTGTTCGGCGGCTTTCTGCTGCTCGGCGGACGCGCGGCGGACCTGCTCGGACGCAGGCGGCTGTTCACCGTCGGCGTCACCCTGTTCTCGCTCGCCTCCGCCGTCAACGCCTTCGCGCAGAGCTCAAACGTGCTAGTCGCCGGGCGCGCGCTGCAGGGACTCGGCGCGGCGCTCGTCTCCCCCGCCGCGCTGTCCATCATCACCACCACCTTCACGGATCCCAGCGAGCGCACGCGAGCGCTGGGGGTCTGGAGCGCGATCGCCGCAGGCGGCGCCGCCGTCGGCCTGTTGATGGGCGGCATCCTCACCGACCTACTGTCCTGGCGCTGGGTGTTCATCGTCAATTTGCCCGTCGGCGTCGGCGCGCTGCTCGCCGCGCTGCGCTTCGTACCCGAGTCGCGCGGACCCGAGCTGCGAAGGACCTTCGACCTCGCCGGCGCCTTCTCCGTCACCGCCGGGCTCGTCGTGCTCGTCTACGGGATCGTCAAGGCAGAACAGTACGGCTGGGGCTCGGCCCGCACGCTCGGCACCGTCGCCGTCGCCGCGGTCCTGCTCGCCGCGTTCTTCGCCATCGAGCGGCGCAGCGCCGCGCCGCTCGTGCGGCTCAGCATTTTGCGCGTGCGCACGCTCGCCGCCTCCAATCTCGCGCTGCTCTTCGTCATGTCCGGCATGATGTCCATGTTCTTCTTCGCCTCGCTCTACGTCCAGGAGGTGCTCGGCTACAGCCCGCTGAGGGCCGGCCTCGCGTTCCTGCCGGTGACCGTTGGCATCGGCGTCGGCGCAGGCCTCGCGCAACCGCTGATCAGGCGCGTCGGCGCCCGCGCCATCGCCGTCAGCGGGCTGGGTCTCGCCACCGCCGGTATGGCGCTGCTGCTGCGCACCACAGTCCACGGCGACTACCTCGGTCAGCTGCTCGTCGGGCTGATGCCGCTGGCCATCGGCATGGGACTCGTGTTCGTCCCGATCACGCTGCTCGCCACCGCCAATGTGCACGGCGACGACGCCGGCCTCGCCTCCGGCCTTTACAACACCTCCCAGCAGGTCGGCGGCGCACTCGGTCTCGCCATCCTCTCCACGCTCGCCGCCTCACGCACCGGCTCGCTGCTCTCCGGCCACGCCGGCGGCGGGCAGAGCGCCGCGCTGCTCAGTGGCTACCACCTCGCGTTCGCCGCCGGCGCCGGGCTGCTCGCGTTTGCCGCGCTGCTGCTCGTGACGATGCTGCGCCGCCACCACGTCGCCACGCTCGACCTCGACGCACAGCCGGTAATCGCGTGAGCTCCCACGATTCCCGACGGCGTGCCACGCGAACGCGGCCGCGTGGCACCTCGCCCACGGGACCAGCCCACTGGCGCATGCCCGGGCTGCGCCATACACTTCTAACGGTCGGTAGTCCAGGAGAGAGTCAACAGACATGAGTGCCACCCGCGCGCGCCAGTCGGCCACGCCCAGCGAGGACGCTCCGCCGCGGCGCCAACGCGCTGACGCCGAGCGCAATCGCCGCGCACTGCTCGATGCCGCCGTGCAGGTCTTCGGCGAGCGCGGACTCGACGCGACCGTCGCCGAGATCGCCGCTCGCGCAGGTGTCGGTCAGGGGACCGCCTTCCGGCACTTTCCCACCAAGGAGCAGCTGATCGCCGCCACCGTGCGCGACATGCTCGACCGCATCACCGCCACCGCCCGCGAGCTGCTCGATGAGCCCGACCCGCTGCTCGCGCTGCGCACGCTGCTGCACAGCGGCTCGCAGCTGATGGTCAGCAACCAGGGCTTCAAGTCCGCCACCGCCAACTCGCTCGTGCACGAGGACCCCGACGTGATCGCCGCCAACGAGCAGCTGCTCCAGGTCGCCGCACAGATGCTCACCCGCGCGCAGGACCGCGGCGCGATCCGCCCCGACGTCACCCCGGAGGACATCCCGCTGCTGCTGTGTGCCGTCAGCGCCACCGACATCGCCCACCGCGAGCACCAGCCCGCGTTGTGGGAGCGCTACTTCGAGATCGTCTTCTCCGGCATCTGCACCGACTCGAGCGCCGCGCCGCCCGCCACGCTCGCCGCCAGCGCGCCCACGTCGGAGGAGCTGCGCCGGCTCAAGGCGTCAGGCCCTCCTGCGTGAGCGGCGAGCTCGACCAAGCGCTGAGCAGCGCGGCCAGCGTCAGCTCTGCTGCTGCAGACGCACCCGCGACGCCGCGATCTCGCCGAGTGCCTCCTCGCGCGAGCGCCAGCCGTTCACCACGACCTCCTTGCCCACCTCCAGGTCCTTGTAGATCGTGAAGAACTGCTCGATCTCCTGGCGCAGGATCAGCGGCAGCTGCTCGAGCTCCTGGTAGCGGTTCCAGTACGGGTCGTGCAGCGGCACGCAGATGACCTTGTCGTCGATGCCCTTCTCGTCGCGCATCATGAACATCCCCAGCGGCTTCACCGGGATCAGGCATCCCGGAAACGTCGGCTCGTACAGGCACACCAGCGCGTCGAGCGGGTCCCCGTCCTCGGCCAGCGTGCCCCGCAGGTAGCCGTAGTCGGTCGGGTACGTCGCCGCGCTCACCAGCAGCCGGTCAAATTTGATGCCGCCCAGCTCCGGGTCGTACTCGTACTTGTTGCGTGTGCCCTTCGGGATCTCAACCACGCACACCAGCGGCTCTGTCGCGCCGGGGGCTGCTAAATCCTCGGTCATGGCGCTGATCCTTTCCACACCCGCGGGCCCGCCTGCGCTCGAGCTGCACGAGGCGCTCCCCTGGTAATGAACAGCACTCCTTCCCGGCCCCGGAAAGACACCCGGCGGCCGGGGGAGCGCCTGCCCCAGCGCCTACCCAAAGACGCGCCTGCCCAAACCGCCCCGCGGTATACGATCTGACCGTGCTGAGCGTGCTGCTGGTGGAGGACGACGACGGCGACGCGCTGATCGTCGATGACCTGCTCAGCGAAGCGCTGCCCGACACGCGCATCATCCGCAGCCGCCGCTTCAGCGATGCGCTCGAGATGCTCGACTCCGACGTCGACTGCGTGCTGCTCGACCTCAAACTGCCCGACGCCGAGGGCATCGACACGGTCGTCCGGCTGCGCCAGCAGGCCCCGGACACGCCGCTGATCGTGCTCACCGGACTCGACCACGAGGCCGCCGGCGTGGCCGCCGTGGACGCCGGCGCGCAAGACTACCTCGTCAAGGGCGAGGTCGACGGCACCCAGCTGGCGCGCGCCCTCCGCTACTCCATCGTCCGCCGCCAGGCTGCCGACGCGCAGCAGCAGCTGCGCCTGGCCGATGTGCAGTCGCGCGAGATGGCGCGGCTGGAACGCGGGCTCGCGCCGCGACCGCTGACCAGCGACAGCTCCATCTGGATCGCCTCGCGTTATTGCCCCGGACGCGATCGCGCGCTGCTCGGCGGCGATTTCCTCGACATCGCAGAGACAGCCGACGGCCGGCTGCGCGCCGTCGTGGGAGACGTCTGCGGACACGGGCCGGACGAAGCCGCCGTCGGCGTCTGCCTGCGCGCCGCCTGGCGCGCGCTCGCCGTAGCAGGCGTCGACGGCCAGCGCGTCGTGCACATCATGGAGCAGGTGCTAGTACACGAACGCGAGATCCCGCTGCTGTTCACCACGCTGTGCACGCTGGAGATCGATCCCGGCCGCACCCGTGCGCATGTGATCCGCGCCGGGCACCCGCCGCCGGTGCTCATCGATGGAACCACAGTCGCCACGCTCTCCCACCAGGGCGGTGGGCCGCCCATCGGGCTCGATGGCGCCAGCTGGTCGACGATGCCGCTGGAGCTGCCCCCCGGTTGGGCGATGCTGCTCTACACCGATGGCATCATCGAGGGGAAGGTCGCCGCGGGGCCAGAGCGCCTCGGCGCAGACGGCGTCGAGCGCCTGATCCGCGAACACATCGCCAACGCCCCCGACTGGCGCCAGCACCCCGAAGCGCTGCTCGACGAGCTGGTCCGGCGCGCCGAAGAGCTCAACGGAGGCGAGCTGAGCGATGACGTGGCGATGCTGCTGATCGGCTCGCACGCACCGAGCCCCGAGAGCGCTTGAGCACGCCGCCGCCAGCCTCCCGAGCGCGGGACGTGCCCGGGCAGGGGCCCGCGCCGGCACCCGCGCCGATCTCCGCAGCGCTCCGAGCGCCGACCGCTCGCGCGGCGCTGCCGCGCCTGCGCGTCGGGCAGTGGCTAGGGCTCACGATCGGCTCGCTGCTCGCTTTCGCCGTCCTCGGCGTGGGCCTTGCGCTGATCGCCAACCAGCACCTCGGCGAACAGCGCCGCGTGGTGCTGGCGAAGGTCGAGCCCGCGCTGCACGCCGCGCTCGAACTGGAAACCGCGCTGGTCAACGAGGAGTCCGGTGTACGCGGCTACCTGCTCAGTGGCAAGCGCGAACTGCTCGAACCGTATGGTCTCGGCCGCGTCCAGGAGGCGCGTGCCTACACCACGCTGCAACGGCTGAGCGATGCCGGCGGCCAGGTGCTAGCCCGCGACGCGCAAGCCGTGCAGGCGCGCGCGCGAGCATGGCAGCAGCAGTTCGCCCTGCCGATCCTGCACACCAGCCCAAAGCTCCTCAACGACTCACACACACGCGTGCTTGCCGGCAAGACGCTGTTCGACTCCATCCGAGCACGCCTCGGCCGGCTCCACAGCGACCTCGCCCGCAGGCTGGCCAGCTCCGAGCGCGAGCTCTCAAGCGACGCCGACCTGTTGAAAGGCGCACTGCTGGTCGCCGCCGCGCTGATCCTCTCCAGCCTGATCGGCGCCGGCTTGCTGCTGCGACGGATCCTCACCCGCCCGCTCGCTGCGCTCGGTCGCGACACCGAGCAGGTCGCCGCAGGCGACTTCGCCAGGCCGATCGCGATCGTCGGCGCCCCCCGCGAGATCGTGCAGCTCGGCGGCGAGATCGAGTCAATGCGCCGGCAAATCGTGCATGAGCTCGCCACCGTCCAAGCTGCGGGCGCGGCGCTCGAGGCGCAGGCGATCGAGCTGAGCCGCTCCAACGCCGAGCTGGAGCAGTTCGCCTACGTGGCCTCCCACGACCTGCAGGAGCCGCTGCGCAAGGTCGCAAGCTTCTGCCAGGCGCTCGAACGCCGCTACCACGGCCAGCTGGATGAGCGCGCCGACCAGTACATCGAGTTCGCCGTCGACGGCGCCAAGCGGATGCAGCTCCTGATCAACGACCTGCTCGCCTTCTCCCGAGTCGGGCGCAGCGGCCACACGTTCGAGCTCCTCGCCCTGGGCGACATCCTCGAGCAGGCGATCTCCTCGCTCTCGCGCACAATCGCGGAAAACGGCGCCAGCGTCGAGTCCCAGGCGCTGCCCACCGTGCGCGGCGAGCGCACGCTGCTCGTCTCGCTGTTCCAGAACCTGATCAGCAACGCGGTCAAGTTCCGCGGCTCGCAGGCACCCGTCGTGCGCCTGGCCGCAGAGCGCCAGGGAGATCAGTGGCAGCTCAGCTGCACCGACAACGGCATCGGCGTGGAGGCCGGCTACGCCGAACGGATCTTCCTCATCTTCCAGCGGCTTCACAGCAAGGAGGCCTACGCCGGCAGCGGCATCGGCCTGGCGATGTGCCGCAAGATCGTTGAGTATCACGGAGGTCGCATGTGGCTCGAACCGGGGCACAGCCCCGGCGCGCGCTTCCTGTTCACGCTGCCTGTCGCCACCGAACCAACCGCCAATGAGGAGGCCCCATGAACGCCGATCTGATCACAGTGCTGCTCGTCGACGACGATCCCGGGGATGTGCTGCTCGTCCGTGAGGCCTTCCAGGACCACAAGGTCGGCAACCTGCTGTCCGTCGTCGGCGACGGCGTCGAAGCGATCGAATACATGCGCGGAGAGGGCAGCCACAGCCAAGCCGTCAGACCCGACCTGGTCCTGTTGGATCTCAACCTCCCGCGCAAGAGCGGCATCGAAGTGCTCGAGGAGATCAAGAGCGATCCCGCGCTCGACACCATCCCGGTCATCGTGCTCACCACCTCCGAGGCAGAGGAGGACATCGTGCGCGCGTACAAGCTGCACGCCAACGCCTACATCACCAAGCCTGTCGACTTCGAGCAGTTCTCCGAGATCGTGCACCAGATCGACGAGTTCTTCATCGGCCTCGTCAAGCTGCCGCCCGCCTCCGGGCAGGCGCATCGCTCGCAGCAGTGAACAAAGTGGCGCTGAGCCGTGGCTCGCCACGCGCGCCGCCGCGTCCGGGAAACGGTCTTGCAGGCGACGCCCGATAGGTTGGCGCCGGTGGGCATCTCTCCTTATCTGAAAGGGCTGCGTGAGCGGATCGGCCACGAGCTCGTGCTGATGCCCGCGGTGGCCGTGCTCCCGTGGGACGAGCGCGGACGGCTGCTGATGGTGCGCGAGTCGCAGACCGGGTTGTGGCAGACCGTCGGCGGTGCCATCGACCCGGACGAGACGCCACGCGACGCGGCCGTGCGAGAGGCTCGCGAGGAGACAGGAGCGCGCGTGGAGCTCGAGCGCGTTCGCGCGGTGACCGGCGGACGCCAGTATCGCCTGCGCTACCCCAACGGCGATCTGGTCGGCTACGTGTCGATCGTGTACGACGCGCACGTCCTCGACGGCACTCCGCGGCCCGACGGTGAGGAGACGCTCGCCGTCGAGTGGTTCTCCATCGCGCAGCTGGGAGAGATCGCGCTGACCGACTTCACCGTCGCGCTGCTCAGCGATCCCGCCGTGGCCGTTCTCCACAGCGGGTAGCCGCTGGAGACCCGAAGCCGGGGCTCGGTCCCTGGTCCCCGGCCTGCGCTCACGGATCGACATTCGCGCTGAGGCGACTAAGCTGCACGCTGCCAACTTGCGAGGATGGGAGCGACAGCGATGAACGGTGAGATGGTCGACATCAGTATCGAGGACGGCGTGGCGGACGCCTACCTTTCGCGACCCCCCGGGCAGGACGGGAGCCATCCGGGAGTGCTGTTCATCATGGATGCCTTCGGCTTGCGCGCCCGGATCGAGGAGATGGTCGACCGCATCGCAGCACGGGGTTTCGTAGTACTCGCCCCGAACGTCCTCTATCGCGCCGGTCGGTCGTCGAGCACCGAGATCCCCGATCTCGAGGACCCCACACAACGGGATCCGTTCTTTGCGCGGCTGAGGCCCGCCATGGCGGAGCTGACGACTGCGCGGATCGTCAGAGACGGGGAGGGCTACCTCGACTACCTCGGCGGTCTCGCTAGCTCGCCGTTCGCGATCACCGGCTATTGCATGGGTGGGCGCGTCGGCTGGCGGATCGCCGCCGCCTTCCCCGAACGAGTGGCGGCGCTCGCCGCATTCCACGCCGGGGGGCTCGTGAGCGACACCGAGGACAGCCCGCACCTGAGCGCGGGCGAGATCACAGCCGAGCTCTACTTCGGCCACGCCGATAACGACCAGAGCATGACCCCCGAGCAGGTGGCGACACTCGAGCAGGCACTCGAGCAGGCCCAGGCGCGATACCGCTCAGAGCTCTACGAGGGGGCCGCTCATGGCTACACGATGAGCGACACGGCCGCCTATGAGGAGCGGGCGGCCGAGCGGCACTTCAGCGAGCTGTTCGCGCTGCTCGATCGCACGATCGGCGGCTGACGAGCGCCGTCCAGCGCTCAGCGCTCAGCGCGGGCAATCAGGCCGAGGCTTCGAATGTCGCTGCAGTAAGGTGTTCGTCGAGGCATGGGCGGTTACATCCTTTATGCGATGCCGGCCTCGCTCTACTCGGGCAAGGCACGTTCGTATTTGCGC
The DNA here is from genome assembly GCA_050696475.1 of Solirubrobacteraceae bacterium. Classification (GTDB taxonomy): domain Bacteria; phylum Actinomycetota; class Thermoleophilia; order Solirubrobacterales; family Solirubrobacteraceae; genus Palsa-744. The sequence goes on from JBOGXX010000109.1 coordinate 9,800, forward strand.
AAGCGCCGGATCGACCATGTCGAGCGGGCCAATGGTCACCCGGAGTATCAGCAGCGTGTCGTGCCGTCGATCGGACGGATGATCATTCCCGTGTTGGAGACACCCGACGGCCGTCTGATTCAGGACACGGTGGACATCATCGAGTTCCTAGAGGCCGCGGAGCCGCGGGAGCGTTCGATCTTTCCGTCCACGCCGCGCCAGCGCGCAGTCGCCCACATGCTCGAGCTCTTCGGCGGCGAGGGACTGCTGCGGCCGGCGATGCACTTCCGGTGGAACTTCGACGAGACCAACCAAGCGTTCCTGGCGCACGACTTCGGTGGCGCGCTTGCCGCGGGCGGAGACCAGCAGGCACGCCGCGCCGCGTTTGAAATGGCGAGCGGGCTGATGCGCAAGGTCGCGATAGGCGTCGGCGTGACCCCTGGGCTGATCGATCAGATCGAGCGCTCATACGAAGCGTTCCTCGGGCTGTTCTCAGCGCATCTGCGCAGCGCCCCATACTTGCTCGGCGGACTGCCGAGCAACGGGGACTTCGGCTTCATCGCCCCGCTTTGGGCACATCTCGCCCGGGATCCATACCCGTCGCAACTGATGAAGAGCACGGCCTGGCCGGTGTATCGCTGGGTCGAGCGAATGAACGCCCCCGTCGAGGACGCGGGCGAATACCTGGACTATCCCCAGGAGTTCTTTGCTGAAGACGAGATTCCCGCGACGCTGCGCGCGCTCCTCAGGTACATCGCGGAAGAGCAGCTCCCAGAACTGGTCGCTCAGATCAGCTTCATCGATGAGTATCTCGCCAGCAAAGACGACATCGCCGAGGGCGCGATCATCGCCGGCGCGCCCTCGCGGCGCGCGATCGGCACGGTCAGCTTCAACTGGCGCGGGCAGCAGATGACCACCCGCGTGCTGCCCTACCGGCTGATCCTCCTGCAGCGCCTTCAGGCCGCGGTCGCCGAGCGCAGCCCCGAGGAGCAGGCTCGGATACGCGCGCTATTCGCCGAATGTGGCTTGGAGCGGCTGCTCGACCTACGCGCGCGCCGCTCGGTGCAACGCCAGAGCAACCACGAGGTCTGGGGGCACGAGCAGGAGCCGGCTCTTTAGCGAGCCCGTCGCATCTCCTAGCCGTCAAGCTCCGCCCCCATCGCTGCACGGCCCGCCAACACGCGTGCCACCAGGCCCTGATCAGGCGGAGACCGCCTGCACTGTGCTCCTGCGGAGTGCCAGCGCCTTCAACGCGATCTCGCACCACTCCCGCGCCCAGGTGTTCCAACCAAGCGCGTACTCGGTCGTCAGACGGTGATAGGGATCGTCGAAGCGCCCTTCTGAGAGGCGCTCCTGAAGCGCTTGGATGCGCGCATGATGATAGGCCTGCATGCGCCGCACGACGTCCGCGCGCTCTTCGGGGCGCAGCACCCCGGCGAAGCGCAGCTTCAACAGACCCTCGTTGCGCATCTCGACGGTGGCCTCCCGCGGGTGTGTGAGCCACTCGCGAAGCGCTCCCTGTCCGCTCGAGGTGAGCAGGTAGGCATGACGACGGGTCGCCCCACGCGGGTCATCGCTACGGCTCACAAGCCCGGCGGCCTCCAGCCGGCGCAGCTCTGGATAGATCCCGCCAATGCTCGCGCCCCAATAAAAGCGGGTGGAGCGCTCGATCTCTGCCTTGATGGCGTAGCCGGTGGCGTGGCCCTCGGCGATCATGCCGAGCAGCACGCGTCCCGTGTTTGTGAGCTCAGTCCTGGCCGCCATGCCTCTCAGTATGCGCGAAATGAAAGCCAGTTTCAAGTAGTCTGATCGATTGTCTTGACCCTTTACTTTGATCGCTCAGACTGATATGCTTGCGGTAGTCATCTAAAGGAGGTTTCTCATGAGCACTCGTTATCTGACAAACGTCACATTGGTTGTGGTCGGGGGCTTCTTGCTGGTCACCTCGCAGGCGTTCGGCGTCGCGACGTTCTCGTGGCTGATGCTGGCGAGCGGGATCGCGATGCTGGTGATCGCGGCGCCAGGGGTGGCCATCCCTGCACGCGGCGCTCTGCAGCGGAGCTTGGATTACCTGTTCAGCCTGCTGGGCGTGTGGACGATCGTCGCAAGCACCGTCTTCGGCGGCCTCGCGGTAACCTGGCTCGGATTCGCCTCAGGCGCCGCGCTCGCGCTCCTCGCGGTGGCTGGCCTGACCGCACACGAGCTCTCGACCGAGCGGGTCGTGCATTCATTGGACGTGCAGCGCGCCCCTGATGCGATCAGCGACCACGAGCACGCAGTCGCCTAGCAAGCCGGTAGGGCGAGCAGGCGGAAACGGGCGGACTGTCCAGCGATGGCCGCCCGCGCCCGCCTGCTGCATAAAAGCGATAACCGTTTAGCTCCCCGCGGTCAGAGGTGAGGGATGGAGCCCGGGTGGCGGCGCGCTGGCGGATCAGGCGCAGGCCGTTGAGGGTCACGAGCAGGGACATGCCCATGTCAGCGGCGACGGCGATCACGAGGGTGATCAGCCCGAGCGGCGCCAAGACCACGAACACGGCCTTGACCGCGAGTGAGGCGATCAGGTTCTGGCGCATCACCGACCGTGCGCGCCTGGCGGCGCCGAGCGCGTCGGGTAGGCGCCCCAGGTCGTCCGACATGAGCGCGACGTCGGCGGCGGCCAAGGCGGCGTCGGTGCCGGCGGCGCCCATCGCGATCCCGACACTGGCCGCGGCCAGCGCGGGGGCGTCGTTGATCCCGTCACCGACCATCGCGACCGGGCCAGCGTGCGCGTCGAGTTGGTGGATCTGCTCGAGCTTCTCGGCGGGCAGCAACCCAGCACGCCACTCGCTCAAGCCGAGCGTGTGTGCGAGGTTTGCGGCGACCGGCTCGCTGTCGCCGGTCAATATCACCAGCCTCCAAAGGCGACCGCGGCGCAGTGCTGCGAGGGCGTCCGGCGCCTCGGGCCGCACAGTGTCAGCGAGACCGAAGACGGCAAGCGCACGGCTATCGTCGCCGAGCACAATCGCGGTCTGACCACCGGCCTCCAACTCGCCGAGCTCGGCCGGCAGCTCTCCCAGCCGCTCGGCCACCAGGCGCGGTCCGCCGGCCCACAACTCGCGCCCGTCAACTGTCCCGGACAGGCCACGCCCAGGGAGCGCCTCGAAGCCCTCGACCAGGACGGGGCTGAGGCGTTGGTCGCGAGCGGCGCGAACGACCGCGGCCGAAAGGGGATGCTCGGAGTGGCGCTCCAGGCTGGCGAGCAGGCGCAGCGCCTCACGCTCGTCCAACTCGGCCAGTGGCTGGACCCGTGTGAGCTTCGGCAGCCCGAGCGTGAGCGTCCCGGTCTTATCCAGCGCCACCGTGCGGAGCTTGGCGAGGTCCTCCAACGCCTGCCCACCCTTCACCAGCACGCCGCGGCGCGCGAGGCCACCGATCGCGGAAACGACCGCCACGGGGATCGAGATCACCAGCGAGCACGGGCACGCGACGATCAACAGGACGAGCGCGCGGTAGATCCACGTATGCGGATCGCCGCCGAGCGCGATCGGGACGCCCAGCACGAGCACGGCGGCGGCGAACACGAGCGGGGTGTACAGGCGGGCGAAATGGTCCACGAACCGCTCCGACGGTGCCTGGCTGCCCTGCGCTGCCTCGACCAATTGCGCGATCCGCGCGAGCGTAGAGGCCTCCGCCGGACGGGTGCAACGCACGGTCAGGCTGCCGTTGGCGTTCAGCGACCCCGCGAACACCTCATCGCCTCGATGCTTGTCTCGCGGGACGGACTCGCCGGTGATCGGCGCCTCATCGACGCTCGACCCGCCACCGACGACGATCCCGTCGAGCGCGATGCGCTCACCCGGCAGGATCAAGAACACGGCGCCGGGCAGCACCTCTGCCACGGGTACCAGCCGCTCCTGATCGCCGTCGATCAGCCGCGCCTGTGCGGGCGCGAGATCCATCAACGCCTGCACCGACCGGCGCGTGCGGTCCAGGGCAAAGCTCTCGAGCGTCGTGCCGATCGCGAACAGCACCAGCACCCACACACCCTCCGAGTAGGAGCCGATCGCCACAGCTCCCACGGCAGCGAGCGTCATCAGCACGTTCATGTCAAGCGAACGGCGCCACAACGCGAACACGGCGGCACGTGCGACGAACCAGCCGCCAACCACCATCGACAGCAGATACAAAGGCTCAGCGACAACCCGTTGCGCCCCGAACAGGCTCGTGATCGCGGCGGCAACCAGGATCAGCGTCGCGGCCGTGCTCGACAGCGCCTGCGGAGCAGAGCGCCAGAACGGCACACCCGCTCCAGCTGCACGCCTCAGCGTCGCAGGGCGTGCGCGATACCCCGCCGTCGCGACGGCCCGCTCCACGACCTCCGGCGCCACCGGCCCGTCCACGAACAGCATCGCGCTCCCGAACGACACACGAGCGCCCTGCGCTCCCTCGAGCGCCGAGACGGCCTTCTCGATCGTGCGGGCGCACGCCCCGCAGTCCATACCCTCGACCCGAAAGCGCTGCGCGCCCTCGCCGTCAAGCACGCCAGCGGTCGAATTCCTGGGCGGCCCAGTCACGGTCCCGGCCATCGGCAACTCGTTCATGCGAGCGCCTGCTCGCTCGTTGCGAGCAGTGCGTCGAGCAGTGCCCGGCCCTCATCGGTGAGCGTGTAGAGCACCATCTTCCCGTCCCGACGCGAGCGCGCCAGGCCGCCCTGGCGAAGCATCCTGACGTGATGGGAGACGAGGTTCTCCGCGCGGCCAAGCACCCACGCCAGATCGCACACGCACAGCTCGCCGCCGTCGCGCAGCGCCAGCGCCGCCAGCAGCCGGGTCGGGTCGCCGAGCGCCTTCGCACGCTCCGCGGCGACCTCGGCCTCCTGCAAATTCACGCGTGCCCGCAACGACTCCGCCAGCAGAAGGTCCAAGCACAACAGGTCACACCGATCCTCGCCCATACTTACATCCTAACACCAGTTGGGATATCCGTATGGCGGATCGGGCCGTTCAGGTCAACCGCCGCGCTGGAAGACACGTATCGAGTCGGCGCAGAGGCTCCGCGAAACCCAGGCGGCGCACCACTCCTTGCATTGCAGTCCTAGCAAAGCGATACCTGGCATCGGCGGCCGAGTCATCCCGACGGGCGCCGTGCCGTCGGGATGACCATGTCGGTGAGCCTCGTTGCCGCCCTTGGCTCATTTGTGCCGGAAGCCGATGAGGCGGCGGTTTGTGCACGCGGCCGGCTAACTCGTGGGCATGACCACCGAGACGTTGCTCACTTCCACTGTGAATGCAGTGTTGCTTGCGCGGTAGTAGGGCGCGTCGCGACCCAGCAGTTCGAGCTTGACTGTGTCGCCGTTGGCGAATTGATAGCCGTTGCCGTGCAGCTGGAACGTGATCGCTCCGGTCTGGTTTTCGGTCAGGCGATAGACGCCGCGACTGATCAGGCGCTCTTCGCCGCTTGCCAGCACGTCCCACAGGCGCGCGTCGATCTGACCGTAGTCACCCGTCGTGACCACGTGCGCGCTGATCGTGGGCAGCCCCAGCAGCGTAAAGCCCGGGCTGGTCATCGTGTACGTCGCGCTGTTCGGTTCCAGTTCGGATTTCGTTTCCTTGCAGTCGTTCCCGTTGCCGCCTTCTTTCTCGAGCTCGACGATCGGGTCGAATTCGTACGCGAGCAGGGGGCTGGCGCCTGCGGAGGTGAACGTCTGCTCCGCACTCGAGCCAAACGTCAGCGTGTGTGTGGACAGCTCCGACCATTCCTTAGCGCTGAAGGGCCCGCCCGCCGGTGCGCTTAGCGGGCAGGTCTGCGTGTACGCCGTGACGCCTCCCTTTTGCGGCGCCTTGCCTTCGTGTTTTAGCTCCGCCGCAAAGAACCGCGCGCCCTCCCGTGCGAAGGCCAGAGCCGTGTTTTCCTTGTTGGAGGCGACCGCGTGCCCGACGTCGCCGAACATCAGAGCAACGTAGCCGTTCATCGCATGCACCTGGTTGTACACGCGCAGCGCCTGTTCGACCGGGAACACCTCATCCGTCCAGCCGCTCATGATCAGCATCGGCGCCGGCTTGCTTGACAGCGGCATGCCATAGGCCTGGTGATAGTCGTAGATCTGACGGTAGGTTGCTTCGTCTTCTGCGGTCCACGGTTCGCCTTCGGCGCCCTCCTTGCCCCACTTGTAGAGGTCCGCTTCTGGGTTCGTGCCTTCCGGCGCGTAGTAGGCGCCGAGATAGGGGCCCTCCTCGTTCAGGGCGTCGCTGACGCTTTCGAGCTGCACCCCGGGCGGTTCGTAGCTCTGCCCGAGGGGTGCCACTTCAGTGTCGAGGAAGCGCCCGTTCGGCTGGAGCGCATCGACGAGGTCTGAGAACGGCGCGATCGCGAAGGCCGCCTTGATGCGCATCCGTTTGCCGTCCGGGCTCTTCCACCGCTCGAACTGACCGTTGGGCAGGCGGATGCGATTCTTCAGGTAGGCGAGCTCGATGCTCTGCCCGCCGCCATATGACCCGCCCATGGCGCCGATCTCCTTGGGGTTGGCAATACCTTCGTCGGCGAGCAGGCCGAGCAGGTACTGATCGTCACGTGACTCGTAGCGCGTGTCGTCCATATGGGTGTAGCCGTCTGCACAGGCGGGCGTCCCCACGCGTGATTCTTCGGTGCCGCAGGAGCGGGCCCAGCCACGCGCGGACGGGGTCACCACCGCGTAGCCCTGCTGCGCGAAGTACCAGCTGTCGCCGTTGTTCTCGTATTCGGTCTTGTTCGTCCCCCAACCGTGCAGCATCACGATTGTGGGCCACGGTCCGGAGCCGCTCGCCGGGAGCGTCACGTCGACGTCAAGCGGTACGCCATCCCAGGAGGGCACCCGCTGAGCCAGCGTTTCGGTGGGGCAGAAGCGCACGCCATTTTCCGCTTTGCAAGCGTGCCCAAACGGCGTTGGTTCGCCCGCCAGCGCCTTCGCCGGCAGCGCGATCAACGCAACGCTGAACAGCAGCCCGAACACTGCCAGCAGTTGACCGCGAAACGGCAGACCAGACGCGACGCGTCGCATGCACGTAGTTCCTTGCCCCACCATGGTTCCCTCCCTTTCCAGCACCGATGGACCGATGGACTGACGCGACTGATGGACTGGCGCGTCCCTTACTCGCTGGTAATGTACCAGAGTGTCCACAACAGTGCAGGCCACAACCGATCGGCTGCCGCGCGGGCCGCACAGCCTCACCCGGGCAGAGGTCGTGACGCATCAGCGTGGGCGCATGCTGGCCGCCGCCATCGGCGCGGTCGCGGCGAAGGGCTATGGCTCGACGACGATCGGCGACATCACCCGTGTAGCGCGCGTCTCACGCGACACCTTCTACCAGCAGTTCGCCAACAAGGAACAGTGCTTCCTCGCCGCCTACGACGCGACCACACGCGAACTGCTGGAGCAGATGGTGACGGCGGGAACAGGCCAGCCGGGCTATGTCGAGGGCATCCGTGACGGCGTGCGCGCCTACCTGAAGTTCTGGAGCGAGCGCCCCGACGCGGCACGCGCGTGCACGCTTGAGGTCATGGCCGCCGGTCCAGAGGCGCTTGCGCATCGCGAGCACACCCTCCGAAGCTTCGCGCGCCTGTACCGAACCGTCGCCGAGCGAGCACGAGCGGAGCAGCCCGACCTGCCGACGATCCCCGACGTCGTCGCCAGCGTGATCGTCGTAGCGGCCGTGGAGCTCACCACTCGGTACATACGCGAGGATCGCGTCAGCTCACTACCGGAGCTCGAGAACGACGTGCTGTACATGTGGCTCATGGTCCTCGCCGGCCACGAGGTGGCTGCGGCCGCGCTCGCAACCTGAACGACGACGAACGGCGGCCGGTCCACACGTCGATGCGGTGCACTGCATGGCTTATCGGCAGCCGCCAGCCGGCGCCAGGATGGTGCTGGCTCGCTGAGGCGCCCTGGCCCGGCCGAGGGCGCCTCAGTCCTCGTATGTCTCCCGCGGCCCTCGCCATAGATCGCCGGCGATTTCTCGGGCGGGGGTCGTGGCTGTCAGGCGAGCCGGCGGCGGTACAGAACACCGGCCAGGACGACCGAGGCGGCGAGGATCCCCAGGCTCCAGATGACCGCGTGCAAGCAGTCGGTGCCGGCCGGTTGACCGTTGAGCAGCTCCCGTATCGCGTTCGCCACGGCGGTCACCGGCTGATGTGATGCGAACGCCCGCAGCCCGGCAGGCATCGTGTGGATCGGGACGAACGCGCTCGAGGGGTACGGGAGAAAGCTGACGAAGAACGTGACCCCCTGGGCCGCCTCCGGCGACTTCGCGAGGATCCCGATCGCCGCCGCGAACCACGACAGCGCCAACACGTAGAGGACGAGGATCCCGACGGCGGCGAGCCACGCGGCGGGATCGCCGTGCGCCCGGAAGCCGACCGCCAGCGCCACCGCGAGGACGATCATCGTCGAGCACAGGTTCCGCAGCACGCTGGCGATCACGTGGCCGCCCGTCAGGGTCTCGCCGCGGACGTCGATCGAGCGGAAGCGATCGATCACCCCGCTGGTCAGGTCGTGCGAGACGCTGACCGCGGTTGTCGCGGCGCCGAAGCCGACGCACACGAGCACAACGCCCGGGACGACGTAATCCACGTAGTGCGTGCCGGTGTGGATCGCGCCGCCAAACAGGTAGACGAACATCAGCAGGAGCATCACCGGCAGCGCGAACGCGGTCGGCAGCGCCTCCGGGTTGCGCAGCGTGAGCCGCAGCGCGCGGACGATCAGCGTGCGCGCCTCCTTCACCGGTGAGGTCCGCGACGCGACAAGGGACAGATCAGACATGGGAGCCCTCCTGGGTGGTGGCGAGCGCGCCGCGCTCGGTCAGGGTCATGAACACGTCGTCGAGGCTGGCGTGGGCGTTGCCGGCGACGGTCCGCTTCAACTCCCCCGCGGTCCCGTCGGCAACGAGCCGGCCGCCGTCCAAGAACGCGATCCGGTCGGCGAGCGCGTCGGCCTCCTCCAGGTACTGGGTCGTCAGGAACGTCGTCACGCCGCTAGCGGCGAGGCCGCTGATCACACGCCAGACGGCCTGGCGGCTGCGGGGGTCGAGCCCGGTCGTCGGCTCGTCGAGGATGCGAAAGGGGGGTTGGAAAGGAGCGCGTACCTCATGGGCGTGCAGAGCATCAGCAAGAAGATGGGCCTCGGTGCCGAGGCAACTGACGTGATCGACGCGGTGATCTATGGTCGGGCGTCGAAGGATCGGCTGCGGTTGCTGCGTTCGATCGGCGATCAGATCGCTGATTGCCGGACGTGGTGTGAGCCGTTGGGGTGGCGGGTGGTGGACGTCATCACGGATGCGGATCGTTCGGCGTCGCAATGGCGGCGCAGGGAGCGGGAGGGGTTCGAGGTGGCCCTGGGCTTGATCGAGTCGGGGCAGATTCAGGGGTTTGTGACCTGGGAGCCCTCGCGGGCGGGTCGTGACCTCGCGATCTACGTGCAGCTCCGGGCGGCGTGCCAGCACGCCGGCGTGCTGTATCTGACGCAGGGGCGGGTCTACGACTTCTCCCGCTCGGATGACAGTTTCATGATGGGGTTTGAGTTCTTGCGGGCGGAGGCGGACGCGAACACGATGCGCGAGCGGCAGTTGCGCACCGCGCGGCGGAACGCGGAGAAGGGCCGGCCGCACGGCCGCCTGGCCTATGGGTATCGGCGGGTGTATGACGAGCGGACCGGGGTGCTCATTCGCCAGGAGCCCGACCCGCACACCGGCCAGCTCGTCAGGGACGCGGCCGGGGATGTGCTGGCCGGGGCGAGCATGTGGTCGGTTGCGATGCAGTTGCAGGACGCGGGTGAGCCGACGCCGATGCGTACCTGGGCGCAGAGCCCGCGCGGATGGGATACATACACGATCCGCCAGGTGCTTCAGAACCCGACGATCGCGGGCAAGCGCGTCTACCGCGGTGAGGTGATCGGGGACGCCGATTGGGAGCCGCTGATCAGTTGGGAGGACTTCGAGAAGCTCCAGCGCCTGTTCGCTGACCCTGGTCGCAGGGTCAGGGGCGGGGGCGGGATGCCGGCGAAGACGCTGATGGTCCACATCGCCCGCTGCCATTACTGCGGGCGGCCGTTGAAGCGGGCGGTGCTGCGACGCAAGAACAAGGCCGACGCGGTGAAGTACCACTGCCAGTTCCGGGGGTGCTACAAGACGACGATCTCCCAGCCCGGCTTGGACGCCTATGTGCAGGAGGTCGCGCTGTCGTGGTTTGAGCAGCCGGCGAACCTCGCGCGTCTGACCGCAACCGACGGCGAGGGCGAGGGCGAGGGGTGGCTCGCACAGGCCCGCGCGGTTGAGGAGGAGCTGGCCGGCCTCACGCAGCGGCTTGATGAGGCCGCCGACCAATACGCGGCCGGCGAGCTGCCGTTGTCGATGTTGAGCAGGATCGAGCAGCAGTTGCGGCCGAAGATCGAGCGGGCGCAGCGTGCTTTGGTCCCGCCGATCAGCGACGAGAACATCCGTGCTCTGGTCACTGCCGGCGACGTGCGCGCGGCATGGGCCGAGTTGCCGCTGGCTGAGCAGCGCAAGATCATCAAGGCCGTCTTTGACGTGCGGGTGCAGCGCACCGCCAACCGGGGGCAGAACGCCTTCGAGCCTGAGCGGGTCCTGATCGCGCCACGAGCCGGATGAGTCGTGGCGCGCCTCTTCAGCGTTGCTGTTCTCGCAGCGCGCGGCCGACCAACGCCGCCTGTTCGCCGCTCATCGGCGGGAACGCCCGTGCCGCCTCAGCGGCGGCCTGCTGCAGGTCGGTCTGGCTGCACGCCGGCTCGGCTTCGCTCCTACCGGCGGGCATCGCTTTGGCCGCCTTCGGCCTCGATCGTCGGGGTGGTGTTGCGGTCCTCACGCCTGAGAGGTGCGCAGCCCACGCCACGTGGAGACGCGCTGCGCGCCGGCTGTTTCCTCGCGCGATCCGTCTCCTCACCGTGATACGGTCACGGTGCTGTCATCAATCTGATCGGAATAACGGTCCTGGACAGGAATAACGGTGGTGGTGATTCACCACCACCGCCAGAGCAGGGCATTTGCCTGCCAGGCGAGCAGAGCACCAGCCATTCGGCGTGAGCGCTCCGGGATGGGATTGACAGAAGCAGGGGCATTTGTTGCCAGCAATCGGCGTGCTGGCGGATCTTCGTTGGGCGGGAGCCGCACGTCACTGTCTCTGCTGGCGTGCACGAACCGCCGAGCGGGGCCTGTCAGAGGCCAGGTACACACGAGCAGCCACTCACGCCCTTCGCCCCCAGTCCGGCGACTCGGCCCAGTCGTTGTGCCTGGACCCCGGCGCGTGCGCCGGGTCAGTGGCGCAGCCCGCGGCGCCAACTCACCTGCCGCGCGCCTCCACGTGCCGGGCGATGTTGGTGAGCCAGTTTCGCACGGCGACGGCGAAGCCGAGCGCGCCTCTCGGCCGCTCCTTGCCTTCCGCCCCCGTTACATGTAACCTATGGGGATGGCCAAGCGTGAAACTCATGCAGTTCGCGAGCGAGTCGCGACACATCGCGAGCGGTTGCGTCGAGAAGGCCTGCGGCCGGTGCAGATTTGGGTGCCAGACGCGCGAGCGCCAGGGTTCGCCGCCGAGGCCCATCGGCAGTCTGCTCTGGCGGCCGCCAGTGTGCACGCGGCCGAGGATCAGGCGTTCGTCGACGCGATCTCCTGGCTCGCGCGCGAGGACGACGAGGATGGGGAGTGAAGCGAGGCGAGCTCTGGACCGCGGCCGGAGTCAAGCACTACGCCGGCAAGCCACGTCCAGTCCTGATCGTGCAGGATGACCGCTTCGACGCGACCGACTCGATCACGATATGCCCGCTGACCAGCGACCCGACCGAGATTCCGCTCCTGCGCATCCAGCTGGACCCCGGAGCGACCACGGGACTTGCCGAGCCGAGCAGCATCATGGTCGACAAGCTCACAACGATGCCACGCTCGAAGCTCGGCGAGCACATCGGACAGGTGCAGGACACGGACATGCTCGCGCTCTCACGAGCCCTGATCGTCTTCCTCGGGCTCGCCTGAGCGCCACCCGCTGACCGCGCCTCGCCGACCGGCACATCGCCACAGGCACAGCAACGCGGACCAGCCGACCGCACCCTCCGCTGAACCAGCCGCCATCCAGCCGCCGGCGTCACCACCACCTCGCCAGCACGTCCGCTCCCCACACGCGGACACGCCCTCCGCCTGATCTGCCGAGCCCCGCTCCCCCGCTCGATCACAGCAGCCACGCCTCGCGCTGCCCCCCAACCTCAAAACCGCGTGACACGTCTTGCATCACAAGGCCACCCCCGCGTACCTGGCGGGCGTGACCGTCTCGATGCGAATCATGTCCGCCGGCGACGGGTACCGATACCTGCTCGCCTCTGTCGCCGCAGGCGACGGGCAGCGCTCCCTGACGACGCCGCTGATCGACTACTACACCGAGACGGGCACGCCGCCCGGCTACTGGCTCGGCACAGGGCTCGCCGCGCTCGGCACCGACGAGCGCTCCGTCGACGCCGGCGCCGCGGTCAGCGAGCAGCATCTGCGGCGACTACTCGGCCAGGGCCTCGACCCGATCACGCGCGCCCCGCTCGGCCTGCCCTACTACAAGCGCGCCGGTCTGAAGGAACGAGTCGCGGCGAGGATCGAGCGGCTCGACGCGGATCTGCGCCCGGCTGAACGGGCGGCTGCGGTCGAGCAGATCGAGCGCGAGGAGCGCGAGCGCGGCAGCCGCCGCGTTGTCGCGGGCTATGACTACACGTTCTCGGTGCCCAAGAGCGTCTCCGCGCTGTGGGCCGTAGCCGACGCGGCGAGCCAGGCGCGGATCGTGGACGCACACCATGCGGCGGTCGCCGACGTGCTTGCGTTGATGGAGCGCGAGGTTGCAGCCACCAGAGTCGGGCACAATGGCGTTGCGCAAGTCGCGATTCGTGGGCTGATCGCAACTTGCTACGACCACTACGACTCGCGCGCATCCGACCCGCAGTTGCACACCCACGTCGTGATCGCGAACAAGGTGCAAGGCGCCGATGGCAAGTGGCGTGCGCTGGATGGCCGGCCGATGCACGCCGCGGTCGTTGCGCTATCGGAGCATTACAACGCTCTGCTGGCTGACGAGCTGACCCGCGCTCTCGGGGTTGCGTGGGAGCAACGGGGCCGCGCAGCGGACCGCAACCCCGCGTGGGAGATCAGCGGCGTGCCGGATGCGCTGCTGACCGAGTTCTCCTCCCGCAGCGCCGCGATCGACGCCGAGAAGGACAAGCTCATCGCCGCCTACGTCGCCGAGTATGGGCATCAGCCGAGCACGACCACGATCCTGCGGCTGCGACAGCAGGCCGCGCTCTCGACGCGGCCCGAGAAGACGATGTACTCGTTGGCGGAGCTGACCGAGCAGTGGCGCCGCCGCGCCACCTGCATCCTCGGCAAGGACGCGCCCACCTGGGCGGAGCACCTGCTCGCCACGGGCAAGCCTGCGCCGGTCATCCAGGCGCAGGAGATGACGAGCGCGGACATCGCGGCGGTCGCGCAGACAGTGGTCGAGCAAGTACAAACCAAGCGCTCGACGTGGGGGAGATGGAACCTCTACGCCGAGGCG
>JBOGXX010000110.1:0-2943 GCA_050696475.1 Solirubrobacteraceae bacterium
CGGCAGCAGCTTGCCGATCGAGGTGGCGTACGCGGGCGGCCGCGAGCCCGTGTGCAGGTTCAGGTCGATCTTGCTGGGGATCGACCAAGTCGGCTCCCGCGCGCCGTCCCCGGCTTTGGCCTGCGAACTCTGCGCCAGGATCGGAGACGCCGACGTTTTCCAGGCGGCCGGCCGGCGCTGCGGGGGCACGTCGCCCAGGCACGGCACCCGCCGCTGTCAAGATGGGCCTATGGTGGCCACTGTCGAGCGGATCCCGGAGTCCGCTGGCTTCAGCCAGCGCACCCGCGAGTGGTTCGAGCGGGCGTTCGCCGCGCCCACGCCCGCCCAAGCGGCCGCGTGGCCGGCGATCGCACGCGGGGACAACGTGCTCGTTTCGGCGCCGACCGGTTCGGGCAAGACGTTGGCGGCCTTCCTGTGGGCGCTCGACCGGCTCGCCGACGAGCGCCCTGTCGCTCGGTCGCGCACCCGGGTCGTGTACATCAGCCCTCTCAAGGCGCTCGCCTACGACATCGAGCGCAACCTTCGCTCTCCGCTACGGGGAATCGGCGCAGATGACGTACGCGTTGGAATACGCACCGGGGACACCCCGCCGCGCGAGCGCGCGGCGATGGCGCGTAATCCGCCTGAGATCCTCGTGACGACTCCCGAGTCGCTGTACCTGATGCTCACCTCGCGCGCGAGGGATGGACTCAGCGACGTCGAGGCGGTGATCGTGGATGAGATCCACGCCGTTGCCCACTCCAAGCGCGGCGCGCACCTCGCGCTGACGCTCGAGCGGCTGGAGGCCGGAGCCGGCCGACCGCTGCAGCGCATCGGCCTCAGCGCGACTCAGAGCCCGCTCGAGGAGATCGGGCGCTTTCTCGTCGGCGGGGCGCGGCAGGTGACGATCGTGGACGTCGCCGCTGCGAAGCCGCTGGACCTGCAGATCGAGGTGCCGGTCGAGTCGATGGCCGAACCCGGCGGCCGCCAGGAGCCCTCGCACGATCCACTCGACCCGCTCGCCGGGGGCGAGTCCACGCGCGGCTCGATCTGGCCCGCGATCTATCCAGAGTTGCTGAAGGCCGTGCGCGAGCACCGCTCAACGATCGTGTTCGTGAACAACCGCCGCTCCGCCGAGCGAGTGGCCCTGCGCCTGAACGAGCTCGCCGAGGCGCAGATCGCCCGCGCGCACCATGGCTCGCTCGCGCGTGAGGAGCGCACAAAGGTCGAGGAGCTGCTCAAGGCCGGCCGGCTGCCTTGCCTGGTGGCCACCAGCTCGCTCGAGCTCGGCATCGACATGGGCGCCGTCGATCTCGTCCTTCAGGTCGAGTCTCCCAAGTCCGTCGCACGCGGTCTGCAGCGCATCGGGCGCGCCGGCCACGGCGTCGGGGAGGTCAGCGTGGGGCGCATCTTTCCAAAGTTCCGTGGCGATCTGCTCGAGTGCGCCGTGCTCGCCCGGCGCATGCACGAAGGGCTGATCGAGCCGACCGTCGGGCCCCGCAACGCGCTCGACGTCCTCGCCCAGCAGGTCGTCGCGATCGCCGTCAGCGCGCCCGAGGACGCCGGCACTCCGGTCGAGGAGCTCTACGCGCTGATCACCAGTACGTACTCCTACTCGACGCTCTCACACGCCCTGTTCGAGAACGTGCTCGACATGCTCGATGGGCGCTATCCCTCCAAGGAGTTCGGCGAGCTGCGCGCGCGCATCGTCTGGGACAGGCTCGCCGGCACGATCCGCGCGCGCAAGGGCTCACGCGGGCTCGCGGTCGCCAACGCCGGCACGATCCCCGATCGCGGGCTATATGCAGTCGTGCTGCCCGACGGACGGCGCGTGGGCGAGCTCGACGAGGAGATGGTCTACGAGGCGCGCCCCGGGCAGGCTTTCCTGCTCGGCGCCTCGAGCTGGCGGATCGAGGAGATCACCCGCGACCGGGTGATCGTCACCCCCGCCCCCGGCGCCCCCGGCGCCGTGCCCTTCTGGAAGGGCGATTCGGTCGGGCGTCCAAAGGAGCTGGGGGAGGCGATCGGCGCGTTCTCGCGCTGGGCCGTCGAGCAGGCGCCGGAGACGCTCCAGCGCGACTACGAGCTCGACGAGCGCGCCGCGCGCAACCTGCTCGCCTACCTGCGCGAGCAGCAGGCCGCAACCCGCGTGCTGCCCAGCGAGCGCACGATCGTGCTCGAGCGCTTTCGCGACGAGATCGGCGACTGGCGGCTGTGCATCCTCTCGCCCTACGGCCGGCGTGTCCACGCCGCCTGGGGTCTCGCTCTGAGCGCGCGCATCCGCGAGCGACTAGGCCTGGAGGCCGACGTCATCTGCTCCGATGACGGCATCGTCATGCACCTCCCCGACCTCGACGCCGAGGGCACCGAGACACTGCCCTCAGCCGCCGAGCTCGTCCTGCTCGAACCCGATGAGCTCGAGGAGGCCGTCACAGCCGAGCTCGGCGGCTCAGCGCTGTTCGGCGCGCGCTTTCGCGAGAACGCCGCTCGCGCACTGCTCATCCCCCGCGCCTACCCGGGCCGGCGCACCCCCCTCTGGCAGCAGCGGCTGAAGGCCCAGAGCCTGCTCGAGGTGGCTCGCCGCTACGAGGACTTCCCGATCGTGCTCGAGACCTACCGCGAGTGCCTCAGAGACGTGCTCGACGTGCCCGGCCTGCAGGAGCTGCTGCGCGGGCTCTGCACACGCGAGATCTCGCTCGTCGAGGTCGAGACGCAGAGCGCCTCGCCGTTTGCCTGCTCGCTGCTGTTCGACTACGTCGCCACCTACATGTACGAAGGCGACACGCCCAGCGCCGAGCGCCGCGCCGCCGCCCTGTCGCTGGACCGCGACCTGCTGCGCGAGCTGCTGGGTCAAGAGGAGCTGCGCGAGCTGATCGACCCCGGCGCGCTCGCGCGCGTCGAAGGCGATTTGCAGCACCGCTCCGAGCTCACCCGCGCGAGGAGCCGCGACACGCTGCACGACAT
>JBOGXX010000111.1:0-3528 GCA_050696475.1 Solirubrobacteraceae bacterium
AGGTGGGGCGCAATGACCCGTGCTGGTGTGGCAGCGGCAAGAAGTTCAAGAAGTGCCACGGCTCTTAGAGCACCTCACGGAACCCGTCACTGACCAGAGGTTTCGCGATAGCGGTCGTCTGCGACGACGCCATCCCAAGAGCTCGCTTTGTCAGGCGCTCTTGGGAGCCGTAACGACTGGTGACGGTGCTCGCCAGGGCAGGCTCGCGCGCAGCAGCGTGGCGAGCTCGCCAGCGTCCTGCTCGTAGTGCTCGCGAAGACGAGCGACGGCGGCTGGACTGGGCGGGGCTACTGCCTGCCCCTCGCGTCGGTTCCAGAGCTCCACTTTGTAGCCGAAATGGTCGAAGCCGTACCGTAGCCGCATCCTGCTTCTACCTGGCAACAGGCGCCATGCGGCACGTGCGGCGCCCCGGTGTTTGAGAGAGCGTTTTACACCCTGGGGACTCAGTCGCCGGTAGGGGCTCAGCCAGGCGAACCGACGTTCGCTGCCGCCGGGCCGGTATTTCACCCCGAGGTTGTCCGGCACGAAATCGGCACTCACCCCGAGGAATCCGTGCACGCGCGCCAGGAGCTCCTCGGGCGCTTGCTCGAGCTCAGTCGTGAACAGAACGAGCAGCTGCTCCGCCGGGAACACCGAGAAATAGCCCGCCAGAATCCGTCCGTACTCCCCCCACGTCACATAGCCGGTCGTGGGATCCGGATTTTTACGTGAGTCCGCGAGCGACTCAGGCCGCAGCAGCTGCTCGACCGCCTCGTCGAACGAGCGCTCCTCGAATCTGTTCATGACCATCATCTGATGATGCGAGCGAGCCCGCTCGACGGGGTCTCGCAGGATTGCAACCAGCCGCACGTCCGGCAGACACTCGTGGATTCTCAAAGGCACAGTGCGCTCGTCATAGGCGGCGGCGGCGGCCTTGCCCTTCCCCCGCTCGTAGACCCCGCCGACCATGTACTGCGGCGTCACGGTGCCCCATCGACGCTCCTGGCCCGAGAACCCAACGGCCTTGAGGTAGGTGTCAAAGCCGCGTTTGAACACACTGTCGTGACTGAAAAAAGGCGCCTCCTTGGCGGCTGGAAGCCAGATCTCCGGATGCTGACGGAGATGCTCGTAAAGCGAGGACGTACCAGCCTTCTGAGCGCCGATGACGATGAAGTCAAGCTTGTCCTTCACGGCAGTAACCTACCAGAGGGATATCCGGCGGGACGTGGGCACGGCGGTGCTCACCCGGGTCGATCCACCCGGCCGGAGCGCCGCGGACGCTGATAGCGTGAAGGCATGGCCACGGCAGCCCCCAGCGAGTCCACACCCCAACGCCTGGCTGCCATCCGTGAGCAGATGAAGCTGCTCTCGGACTATCTTTGACCCGGCCGGGCTGGCCGAGCGCGTGGCGGCGCTCGAGAGCGAGATGGGGGCGGAGGGCTTCTGGGAGGATGCCGAGCGCGCGGCGACGGTGTCGGCGGAGCACGCCCGCGCGTCCAGGCGCCTGGAGTCCTTCCACGCGCTGAGCAGCGACGCGGAGGACCTGGACGGCCTGGCGGAGATGGCTGCCGAGGATCCGTCGCTTCAGGCAGAGGTGGACGAGCAGATCGTCTCGGTGGAGGCGCGCCTGGCGGCGCTCGAGGAGCAGCGGCTGTTCTCCGGTCACTATGACGGTGGCGATGCGCTCGTGAGCGTCAACGCGGGGGCGGGGGGGACGGACGCGCAGGACTGGGCGGAGATGGTGCTGCGGATGCTGATGCGCTGGGCGGAACGCCGCGGCTTCCAGGCGGAGCTGCTGGAGGTGAGCGATGGCGAGGAAGCGGGGATCAAGTCGGCGACGTTCAGAGCCTCTGGGGAGAACGCCTACGGGCTGTTCGGCGCGGAGCGGGGCGTGCACCGGCTGGTGCGCCTGTCCCCGTTCGACTCTGCTCACCGCCGCCAGACGAGCTTCGCGGGCGTGGAGGTGGCGCCGGTGGTGAAGGACACGGGCGAGATCGAGATCAACGACGACGACCTGCTCCTGGACACCTATCGCGCCTCCGGCGCAGGCGGCCAGCACGTCAACAAGACGGACTCGGCGGTGCGCATCACCCACCGTCCGACAGGAATCGTGGTGCAGTGCCAGAACGAGCGCTCGCAGTCCTCCAATCGCGCAACCGCGATGGGGATGCTGCGCGCGAAGCTGCTGGAGCGCAAGGAGCGCGAACGCCAGCAGGAGATCGCCGCGGAGAAGGGCGAGGCCCAGGACGTGAACTTCGGCTCGCAGATCCGCTCCTACGTGCTGCACCCGTACACGATGGTCAAGGACCACCGCACCGAAAACGAGATCGGCGACGTGCAGCGCGTGCTCGACGGCGACCTCGATGGATTCGTGCGTGCGTACCTGCTTTCCAGCGCGCCGTCGCGCGCAGGAGGGTAGTTGCTCGGGCTCAGGCGGCGGCCATGCGGGCGGCCCCGCAATGAGGACCCGGACGCGCGAAGGCGCGGGCGTGCCCAGACCTCAGCGGCCTCCCTGGATCTGCCTGCGCTCGGCCAAGCGGTTGCGGCGGCGCAGCTGCGCCTCGCTCTCGCGGCGGCGCTGCTCGTCGGTGCTGGTGAGCAGCGGGGGAACTGAGACCGGGTTGCCCTGATCATCGACCGCCACCATCGTCAGGTAGGCGCTGCTGCTGTGCCGGCGCTCGCCCGTGCGCGGGTTCTCGGTGTCGACGCGCACGCCCACCTCCATGGAGGTGCGCCACACGGCGTTGACGGCGGCCTGGAAGGTGACCAGTTCGCTGACGTGCAAAGGCACCATGAACGTCATGCGATCGACGCTCGCGGTGACCACGCGCCTGCGGCAGTGCTTGATCGCTGCCAGACCGGAGGCCTCGTCGCAGAGCTTCATGACGGTGCCGCCATGCACGAAACCGGCGCCGTTGGCGTCCAGCGGCCCCATCCAGTGAGCGAGCGTGGCCTGAGACTCGAGGGCAGGGCGCGAATCCATGCCGGTGATCCTATGCTGATGCGTCGATGAGACCGGAGCTGGACGCGGCGACAGCGGAGTTGGTGCGCGTGGCGCTGCGGGAGGACGTGGGCACGGGCGACGTGACCACGATGGCCACGGTGGATGCGCAGGCGCGGGCCCGCGCGCGGATCACGCAGAAGGCGCCAGGGGTCATCTACGGCCTGGAGGTGGCGGAGGCGGTGTTCGCGCAGCTCGACCCCCAGGTGCGCTTCGAGCGGTTGGTGGTGGAGGGTGAGTGGCGCGAGGACGGGGGGGCGGTGCTTGTGATCTGCGGTCGCGCAACGGCACTTCTGACGGGCGAGCGCACGGCGCTGAACTTCCTCACGCACCTCTCCGGCGTCGCGACGATGGCGGCGCGCGCAGCGCGTGAGACGCAGGGCACGAGGGCGCGCGTGCTCGATACACGCAAGACGACCCCAGGCCTGCGCGCCCTGGAGAAGGCGGCTGTCGCGGCGGGCGGCGCCAGCAACCACCGCGTGGGCCTGTTCGACGCGATCCTGATCAAGTAGAACCACATAGCTGCCGCGGGCGGCATCGCCCAGGCG
>JBOGXX010000112.1:0-6662 GCA_050696475.1 Solirubrobacteraceae bacterium
CGGCGCCGGCGCCGGCGGGGGCGTCGCTGTTCTGAGAACCGGCGGCGGCGCATGTGAGGCTGGTTCGGTGTCCAGGCGCCTTCGTGGCTCTGCTTGCGTAGTCTGTTAGGGACACGATGGCCCATCCATTCATCTGCCCGAACTGCGGTCACCGCACATCAGAGCTCGACCGCAACCTCGGCTTCACGCGCCAGCGCAAGGGCTGCGAGAAGTGTGGCTTCGCGTTCCTGTTCGAACTCCTCGACGACTACTACCCGGCGCCGGATGCGGCGTTCTTCGTATGCGACGGCGAGGGGCGGATCGTCGGTTGCGGCAAGAACTCCTTCGCGTTCACCGGTGTCGAGGAGGAAGAGGTGATCGGCCAGCGCGTCGAGCAGGTGCTCGGTCTGAGCTTTGCAAACGGCGACGATCCGGTCGAGACGGTGCTCGAGTGGGGCGTGCGCGCGCTGGAGGTGCCGGTGAAGGTCAGCGGCGAGCGCGACGTGGCGGCGAGCGCCAAAGCGGACATGTTCCCCGCGTATGACGACGACGGTGGGCTGTTGCTGGTGCTTACCCCTGACAAGTAGTCTCATTGGACGATGACCGACCGCCGCCGCAATCTGCTGATCCTCCTGGTCGTCGCCGGCCTCGTCGCCGCGTCGCTGGCGGCGGTCCTGACGACGAAGACTCGCCTGGGCCTGGAACTGAAGGGCGGCGTCGAGCTCGTCTATCAGGGCAAGCCGACCGCGCAGTCGAAGGTCGACACCGAATCGCTGGAACGCGCGATCAACATCATGCGCACCCGTGTCGACCAGCTGGGCCTCACCCAGCCGGAAATCAACCGCTCGGGCGAAAAGGAAATCGACGTCGCGCTGCCTGAAGTCAAGAACGTCCACCAGGCGGAAGCGGAGGTGGGCAAGACCGCCCAGCTGCAGTTCTACGACTGGGAGCCGAACGTGATCGGCCCCAGCGGCGAACCGGCGCCCACGGAAGGCACGGTGACGGGCGACACGACCAGTGAAGGCCCCGGCGGGGTGACCGCGGGCCTGCCCGAGTACCAGGCAGTCCTGCGTGCGGCAAAAGGCAAGCCCGAACTGCGCGACACGGACACCACGTGGACGAAGGGCTGTACCGCGGAACAGAAGAACGGCTGCATCTACGGGAGCTGGTACCTGCTGGACACCGCGCACGAAAAGGTCCTGCGCGGGCCGGAAGAAAACGAACAGAGCCTCTACACCGGCCTGAAGGTGCCGAAGGGCGCGAAGCTGAAGGCGGTGCGGGTGAACCCGGGCACGGTGCTCGTGCAGGCACACCCGGTGGAAACCGCCGACGGCAAAGTCACGCTGGCCTCGCCGGACAGCTACTACGTGCTCAAGGACGATCCGGTCCTCAGTGGCTCGGACATCACCAACCCGACGCAGAGCAACGACGAATCGAGCGGCCAGCCGGACGTCACGTTCGGCTTCACCTCTCACGGCAAGGGGGTCTTCGAAAAGGTCACCAAGGAAATCGCCCACCGCGGCCAGGAAGCCAAGCTCCCGGGGGTGACAAAGGAACAGGCGCTGCAGCACTTCGCGGTGGTCCTCGACGGCCAGCTGATCACCGTGCCGTCGATCGACTTCGAAAAGTACCCCGAAGGGATCGACTCCTCCACCGGCTCTGAGATCTCGGGCGGCTTCACGATCACTTCCGCGCAGAGCCTCGCCAACGAGCTGCAGTCGGGCGCGCTGCCGATCAGGTTGTCGCTGATCTCACGCTCGCAGGTCTCCGCGTCGCTCGGCAAACAGGCGCTCGAACAGGGCCTGCTGGCGCTGCTTGCCGGCTTCGTGGTCGTCTGCCTGTTCCTATTGCTGTTCTACCGCCTGCTCGGGCTGATCGCGATCGGCGGCCTGGCCATCTACGGGCTTTACCTGTTCGCGATGGTCAAGCTGATCCCGGTCACGCTGACGCTGCCGGGCATCGCCGGCGCGATCCTCACGATCGGCGTGGCCGCCGACGCCAACATCGTGATCTTCGAGCGTGTCAAGGAGGAGATCCGCGGCGGTAGATCGGTCGTCTCCGGCATCGCCACCGGTTACAAGCACGGCTTCGCGGCGATCGTCGACGCGAACGTCGTCACGTTCATGACCGCATTCATCCTGTTCGCGCTGGCGACCGCGGAAGTCAAGGGCTTCGCGTTCATGCTCGGTATCGGTGTGCTCGTCTCGCTGTTCACCGCCGTACTCGCCACCCAGGCGGCACTCGGCGCCATGAGCCGCTCACGGCTCGTGACCCACCCCTCCGCGCTGGGCGCGAGCGAGAGGCGCAAGGGGTGGACGTTTGACTTCATGGGCGCCTCCAAGTGGTTCTTCTCGATGTCGGGCACGATCCTGCTCGTCGGAGCGCTGGCGATCGGCGGCAGGGGCCTTCACTTCGGGATCGACTTCAAGGGCGGCACGCGCATCCAGACGGCGTTCGTCAAGCGTGTCTCGGAGTCCGAAGTGGCGAATGCGCTGAGCGCGAAGGGCTACGGGGACGCCGAGATCCAGAAGTTCACGAACAAGAGCGTCGGAGGCTCGGGCTACCAGATTTCCGCCAAGACGCTTCACCCTGAAAAGATCGATGAAATCGAGCGCGCGCTCGAAACGAAGTTCGGCACGGGCACCCCCGGCACCAGAGGCTTCGTGCCGGGGACGAAGGACTTCTCCTCGACGACGATCGGGCCGACGTTCGGCAAAACGGTCGCCAACGCGGCCGTGATCGCGATCATCGCCTCGCTGCTGGTGATCTCGGCCTACATCGCGCTGCGCTTCGAGTGGAAGTACGCGATCCCGGTGCTGATCGCGCTGATGCACGACCTGTTGATCACGGCAGGCGTCTACTCGCTCACGGGGAGGGAAGTCACGACGGCGACGGTCGCCGCTCTGCTGACGATCCTGGGGTACTCGCTCTACGACACGATCATCGTGTTCGATCGAATACGCGAGAACGTGCCGCGGATGCCGCGCGCCGCGTTCTCGCAGATCGTCAACCGCTCGATGTCCGAGGTCGTCACACGATCGCTGGCGACGAGCTTCTGCACGCTGCTGCCGGTGCTCGCGCTGCTGTTCTTCGGCGGTGAAACACTGAAGGACTTCGCCTTCGCGCTGATGATCGGTATCGCCTCGGGCGCGTACTCGTCGATCTTCATCGCATCGCCGGTGCTCACCCACTGGAAGGAGCGCGAGCTGGGCTATCGCACGCGTCGGGCGCGGATCGTGCGCGAAGTGGGCGCCGTTCCGGCTTACGCCACGACCGCAACCGGTGCCCCGGAGGACATCGAGCCGACACAGAAGCGCCGCCGCACGCGGAGCGGAGGCCTCGTGGCGCCCGGGGAGCCGGGGGAGCAGATCTCACGCGACGAGTTCCAGGAACTGGTGCGCGACATCAGCGTCGAGCAGGAGCCCAACGGAGCGCCCGCTGGCGGACGCTCGCGCGGGACGCGCGCGGTGCAGGCCGGCTCCACCGTGCCGCCAGTGTCGCCCCAGTTGCCCCCGAGCGCGCCGGAGCGCGACCCGGCCGCCGATCTGACGCCCGAGGATCTGGTTCTCAAGGAAGACCCGAAGCCGCGCCAGAAGAGTCGTCGGGCGGCTGGGCGTCGCAACAAACGCCACGGGAGGCAGCGCTGATGGGGCTGCTCGGCTGGGTGATCATGGGTCTTGCCATCTGGCACTTCACGATCTTCATGCCCGACCGCTTCTGGGGCGGGATCGTGGGGGCGTTCGTCGGCTCGCTCGTCGGCTCTGTGATCGTCGGGCTGATCATCTACGGGGTGAGGGTCTCATCGTTGAAGATCCCCGGCGAAAAGGCGACCGACGTCGGGGTGGTGCTCTACGCGGTGCCGGGCGCGCTGCTCGGCATCGCTGTGATCTACCTCGAGGGCATGCGCCGCGAACGCCGGCACAGCGAGCATTCGGCGCTCTCCCACTAGGCACGCCGGCCTTTCCGTCCCAACTCGGCCGTAAGCTCGCCGGCGTGTTGCCGTGTCGCTTCGAGATCCCCGATTGCCCCGAGCAGGAGCTCGCGCGGCTGCGGCGGGAGCTGGGCGTGAGCGGGGCGCTGGCACAGGTGCTCGTGCGTCGGGGCCTTGCAGAGCCGGTGCGTGCGCGCGCGTTTCTGGACTGCAGCGAGGAGCACTCTCCGGAGCTGTTCGCGGGCATCGGCGAGGCGCTCGAGCCGATCCTGCGCCACGTGCGGGCGGGGACGCGGACCACCGTTCACGGCGATTACGACGTCGACGGCGTGTGTTCCACCGCGGTGCTGGTGCGTGCCCTGCGCGCGCTCGGTGCCGACGTGGACTTCTACCTGCCCGACCGGGCAGGTGACGGTTACGGGCTGACCCTCGACACCGTGCGGCGGCTGGCCGCGCGCGGCACACAGCTGCTCGTCACCGTCGACTGCGCGGTCACCGCCGTGCAGGAGGTAGCGGCCGCGCGCCAGCTGGGCATCGACGTGGTGGTCACCGATCACCACTCCCCGCGCGCCGACGGCCAGCTGCCGCAGGCGCCGATCGTGCATCCGCAGCTCTGCGGCTACCCCTGCACGGAGCTGTGCGCGACGGGCGTCGCGTACAAGCTCGCCCAGGCGCTCTACGCGGCGCTGGCGCGTGACCCCCGCGAGCTGCGCGCAGACCTCGACCTGGTCGCGTTGGCGACGGTCGCCGACGTCGTTGCGCTCACGGGCGAGAATCGGACGCTCGTGGCCCGCGGGCTGCGGGCACTTGCGAGCACGACCAAGCCGGGTTTGCGCGCGTTGATGGCGGTTGCGGGGGTCGACCCATCGACGGTGGCGGAGCGGGCCCTGGGCTTCGCGCTCGCGCCGCGCCTGAACGCGGCCGGTCGGCTCTACCGTGCGGACGCGGGCCTGGAGCTGATCCTGACCTCCGACCCGCGGCGCGCCGAGCGCATCGCGCAGGAGCTCGACAGCGCCAACCACGAGCGCCGGCAGATCGAGCGACGGATCCGCTTCGAGGCCGAAGCTCAGATGGCCGAGCTCGGCGAGCGCCCCGCCTACGTGCTCGCCGGCGAGGGCTGGCACCCGGGCGTGATCGGGATCGTCGCCTCGCGGATGGTCGAGCTGAGCGGACGTCCCGTGGTGATGATCGCGCTCGACGCGCAGACCGGTCGCGGGTCGGGGCGCAGCGTCGAGCCCTTCGACCTGCTGGCGGGGCTGGCGGCGTGCGGCGCGAGCCTGCTCGGCTACGGTGGCCATCGCGCCGCTGCGGGCCTGCAGATCGAGCGTGGCCGGGTGGACGAGTTCGCCGCTGCGCTGAGCGCGCACGCAGATCAGGTCCTGCGGGCGGAGGACCTCGTGCCGGTCGAGCGCGTGGATGCGATCGTCGGCGGCCCGGAGCTCGGGATGGAGCTGGCGGAGGAGCTGGCGAGCCTGGCCCCGTTCGGGCGCGCGAACCCGGCGGTCTCGCTGATGGTCGCCGGCGCGGTGTTCGACGACTCCAGGCCGATGGGCGAAGGCAAGCACGTGCGCTTCACTGTCCAGTCGGGGGGCGCGCGGGCGCGGGCTGTGGCATTCGGCTGTGGCGGGCGGCTGCCGGTGCCCGACGGTGAGCCCGCGCTGGCGACATTCGCACTGGAGATCAACGAGTGGAACGGGATCAGCGAGCCGCGCCTGGTGCTGCGACGTGCGGTGACACAGGCCGAAGCGCTCGCCCGGGAGGAGGCTGAAGGCGGGCGCGTCTACACGGGCGGCGAGCAGCTCGAGGGCGCGCGCGATTCCGCTCAGACCGAGGAGCTCATGCTGTTCGCGCTGCCGTGAGTGGGAATCCACTTCAATCTGTGGCGGCGGTCCCCTACCCTTTGATGCATGGCCATCGCTGAGGAGCCCAAGAGCAAGCAGCTGGCGGAGGGCCTCGACGAGTCCGAGCGTCAGCTGCTCGGCGACCTGTTCGCGGTCGTCTCGGAGCACGCGGCGGACTCTGGCGTTGAGATCGACCGCGACCGCGTCCGCGAGGCGTTCGTGTTCGCCTGCGAGCACCACGCTGAGCAGCGGCGCAAGTCCGGCGAGGACTTCATCGTGCACCCGGTCGGCGTGGCGCGGATCTGCGCGGGCATGCGCCTGGACACCGAGACGCTGTGCGCCGCGTTGCTGCACGACACCGTGGAGGACACCACGGCCTCGATCGAGGAAGTGCGCGAGCGCTTCGGCGAGGAGATCTCGAGCGTGGTCGACGGTGTGACCAAGCTCACGGACATCACCTTCAGGTCACACGACGAGGCGCAGGCGAACAACTACCGCAAGATGATGGTTGCGATGGCCACCGACGTGCGGGTCATCCTGATCAAGCTCGCCGACCGCCTGCACAACATGCGCACGATCGACGCGATGTCCAAGCAGAAGCAGATGGAGAAGGCGCGCGAGACGCTTGACATCTACGCGCCGCTGGCTCATCGCCTCGGTATTCACGCGATCAAGTGGGAGCTCGAGGATCTGGCGTTCGCCACGCTGCACCCACGCAAGTACCAGGAGATCAAGGGCTTGGTGGCCCAACAGCGCGACGCGCGCGAGCGCTACGTGCAGGAGGCCGGCGAGTACCTGCGCGCTGAGTTGGCGGAGATGGGCATCCAGGCGCAGATCGCCGGCCGCGCCAAGCACTTCTACTCGATCTACTCGAAGATGACCAAGAAGGGCCGCGAGTTCAACGAGATCTA
>JBOGXX010000113.1:0-9188 GCA_050696475.1 Solirubrobacteraceae bacterium
CCACCCGACAAGCTCCTCGCCTTCCTGCAAGCGCTCTGATTATGCCGACATCACCCCGCGCAAACCCCCCAACCTGCAGCGCCCCTCCACCCACATCGGCATAACCCGGAGCTCGGCATAGTGGCGCTTATGGCGACATCCGCATAAGCGCCACGCCTTGCGGAACGTGACCGGAAAGCTCCCCGAGCGCCACCACCAAGAGGTCAAGGCACGCTGGTGGAAAGCGTTCGACGAGGCCCGCTCGGCGGGCGAGGCCACCCGGGAGCTGCAGGGCATCATCGCCGACTACAAGACGGCCTATCCCTCCGCGATGGGCGTCATCGAAACGGACCTGCCGGCGCTCGTCACCCATCTGCGATTCCCCTCGGGGCACCGCAAGCGGATCCGGACCACGAACCTGCACGAGCGCACGTTCGTGGAGGTCCGACGGCGCACCAAGGTGATCGGCCGGTTCCCCGGCGAGACCTCAGCACTGTCACTCATCTGGGCCGTCCTTGAGCTCTCAAGCCGCGGCTGGCGCGGCGTGAAGATGAACCCCAAGACCGTCACCGAGATCGAACGCCTACGCCGCCAGCTGCATGACGGCCACGCACCGCAAGCCACGACGGACACCGAGGAGGTGATCGCCGCGTAACATCCCCCTCAAGCGGAGCTACCCCCGAACGAATTCACCCGGGAACTGGGACGCGACCGTACTCGATGACCTCAAGCTCGACGTTGAGTCCCGTGACCTCTCGGAACTCGTGTGCAGGCACTTCGCGCACTTGACCCGGCCGGCCGCGCCCCGCTCAGCCAGCAATCAGGTCCGGGCTGACGCCCGACTCACGGCCAGATTCACCACCCGATGGCGAGAAGACCCGCACGTACTCGCCCTGTTTCCGCCGTCTGTCAGCCCGCCAACCCAATCACGAGATGTATATCCAAGCGGCGGGGCACGAATACTTGTAGCTCCCGAGCAGGAGTTGGACGGATGACCGCTGCGCGATGCCGTGAAGCGTGCGGGCGACCACGCGTGCCAAAGCACGCATCTACGCTGCGCGCCTTGGCTGCATTTTAACGCGAGTCGTCGGCGGAACGGCGTTGCGGCAAATTAGAAACCAAGACCCCGACTGGAATCGTTGGCGGAATGTTAACGCAAAGTTCGAGCCGCTGGCCAGCAAACGCCTCGTATGGGTCGGTGCGAACCCCGTGGCCCGCGCAAAAAAGCAGAATCCCGTGTTGAGTTGGGTTGAAGACAATTCCGTCCGCGGGAAAGGCATGCTCCACGATATTCTCCGCTAGGAACGCCGGTGAACCGCGCAACCAGGAACTGACCAACCCATTCCGTTCGAGGCTCAACATCGTGTCCGCGATTATGCCTGCGAAGTTGCGTAGCTCTTGCTCGTCAAAAGCCATCGCTTGCACGAAGTCATCGAGTGTCATGTACATGCGACGGTCTCCGTCGTGGGAAGCCCGCCACGCGTCCGCTCCGCGACCGGTGTTGGACCGCTGCACGGTCGCATAGAAGACATAGTGAGCCCGCAGTGCATAGGTCGACAAACTCGCTACCAAGTGCGCCATGCTTGCGGCGCGGTCATCCCGTCCGATCGGGCTTCTCGATGACGCCAGAACGCCGCCGAGGTATTCGGCCCGAAGCTCGTCGTCGGCGAACTGCGCCTCATCTAGGACGCACTTGAGCACTTGAGGTGGCACGCTGCCAGGTTCATCCAGAGCTGGGCCGAGCCGCGCGTGAGCCTTCTCGAACACACGCTGCACGTTCGCGGTTCGCCTCTCTGTCCATGAGCGGACGCCGCCCCCGATGTAGTCGGCTGTCGGACCGAGCATGCGCCCCAACGCGTCCCTGGACACTTGCGCCGTGCCAAGGGCCGCAAGACCTGTACCGACATCCATGGTACGAGGTTACTTCAACGGCATCCGCGTAGAACGGCCAGCATTGTGCTCACTCCAAACAGTGCCCCTTCCCGTGGATGCGAGCGTCGCGGTAGCCGGGTTCGGCGTGCCCGCTCAGGACGACCGGCAGTCGTCTCGTTCGAGGAATCGCACGCTTGCGCTTCGCTTGGGGATGCGACCGCCAAGCCGCGATTTGAGGGGGCTAGAAAGGCGAGGCCGGGTCGCGGTTCACTGTGAAGAGCTCGTCAAGCCGGTTGCGTAGCACCAGGAAGTCGCGGCCGGTCGCCGGTATGCCCAATACCAGCGACGCGAGTGTGTAGATGTCCCCGCCGAGGGGCCTGCCGTCGGGTGTCGGGCAGCCGTAGCAGGCCCAGCCCTGCTCGGGTGTTGGGTAGACGTGAAAGCTGGGCCGCTCATCGTCATGGAGGGGGCATGGGATCTTGCCGTCGTGGGCGACCTGGAGGCCGGTGAGCACGCGTACGTAGCGGGCGGGGTCGATCGCGAGCAGCGGGTCGCCGAGGCGTTGTTGCGTGGGTGCTCGCCGCGGCTCGTGTGCGCTGGTTGGGTTTGGCCAGGCCGGTAGGTGGCGCAGTAGGTCCGCGGGGTGCTGGCGCGCGGTCGTGTAGTGGATCAGCTTGACTCGTCGTGGCGGGTCGTGCTTGAAGTTCAAGCATCCTGGGACCCTGAGCAGGCGTGCACCGTCTGTGCACTTGGGGTCTGCTTCCAGCGCGGCGGTGATCCGGCGGTTGGCGTCCTCGAGCTCCTCGAGCCCCAGCGGGTGAGTGAGTGCCCAGTAGGCGTGTGCGCCGTTGCCGGAGGCGACGATCATGCTCGGCGCGGGAGTGAAGCTAGCGAGCGCGGCGACCGCTGCGGGCGTGTCGCAGTCGGCCCAAAGGAGCGCGGTGGGCGCGATGTCCTGGCGGCGCCCGCGGCGGCGGATCCTCGGGGCGCAGCCGACGTACACGTCGGTTCGCTGGCCGATCCGGACGATCACGCTCGCGGCCCCCGGGGCACGGGCGCCCACGAAGAACCGGCCGAGCTGGTGCCCCCGGATGCGGTAGCGGATGTCCAGAAGCGTGTGCGATGGCGCAGCGTCGGTCAGCGTGAGCAGGTAGAGCTGGGCGTCTTCGAGGGGTGTCGTTTGACCGTTGCCCATGGTGTGTTTGCGCTTGGCCTGCCAGCGGGCAGCGCGCGGCCTTCTCGCCGCGCGCTGCCTACGACGGCGACTATGCCGCGGCGGCCTCCTGCGGCTCGGTGGCCGGTGTGGCGCCGTTGGCGCGGGGGGCGGTGAGGAACTCGACGTTGCCGATGACCTCGTAGTCGTGGCGTTTGGTTCCGTCCTCGCTCTCCCAGGCGTGGTAGGCCAGGCGTCCTGAGACGGCGACGAGCCAGCCCTTGGCCAGGACGCGTGCGGCTGCTTCGCCGGGCTTGCCGAAGCAGCTGACGTTCACGTAGCCGGTCTCGCGGTTGGGGGCCAGCCCGTCGACGGCGAGGCGCAGCTTGCAGACGTTCTCTGCGCTGGGCAGCGAGCGCAGCTCGGGGTCAGTGGTGAGACGGCCGGTGATGTTGATGCTGTTCATTCAGATCCCTCCTTGAGGGTGGTTGTTGGTGTGACTGACGTAGCCCAAACCCGCCGCCGACCGGCGCGACGGAGCCGAGCACTTGCGAGGGCAACCCCTGTTTCGGGGGTCGAAGCCGCGACGGCGGCGGCGAAGATCAGGCGCAGACAGGCACACCACCAGCCACCCGCGGGGCTCGGGCTCAGCAGGGCTGACGGCGGCGTGTTTCACCTGGCCAGCCGCCTCCTGAGTGCCTTCAGCGTCCATGGTGCGAGAAGTCGGCGCAGGCTCCGCGGCGCTCGCGGTGGGGCCGCGGGCTGACCTTCGGCGAGCGCCTGGAGTGTCGGGTTGGCGTACCAGAGGCGTAGCCGCAGCCATGCGGGCGGCAGGCGCCCGTAGACCAACAGCGCCATGTCGGGTGCTGTTTGGCGGACGCGGTGCGCCGGCGCGAGCGCCTTGAAGTCCGTGCTGAGGGTCCGCGATCCGGGCTGCAGTGCTCCGGGGCGGTGTGTGGAGATGCGGGTGATCTCCTGCTCGCCGAGCGTGTGCTGGAGGTGTTCGAGCGTCGCGCGGTCGCCGATCCCCGAGCAGAAGAGGCGGGCGCGGTGGTTGGCGATGATCGTCTCTGAGCGCTCGCGGCCCCAGCGGTCCGCGGCCTGGCTCATGTTCTGCAGGACGGTGAGGAGCTGCACGCCTTGGCCGGGGCCGGTGGAGGCGATCTCGTCGAGGTTCGAGAGTGGCGCGATGTTCGCCGCCTCATCCAGTGCGAGCAGCAGCGCGGGGTCGATCGGCCTGCCGGTCTGTGCGGAGCGCTGGAACGCGCCCGCGGTGATGTCGGCGATCAGCGCACAGAACAGGCCGCGTAGGCGACGCTGGTCCTCTGCCGGTGAGATCAGATACAGCGTGTTGCCGGCGTCGAGCAGCCAGCCCGGGGTGATCTGGCTGTCGCCTGCCGTCGCGGCGGCGATCTGGGGCTCCTGCCAGGGGTCAAGCGCGGTCGCGGCCGTCTGCAGGAGGCTCGAACGGAAACGCTCGTCCGCATCCCAGACCGATTCGAGTGCTTCGAGAGCCGCTCGCGCACCGGGGACACGGCAGCTTTCGAGCAGCCCTTTGGGCTCGCCTTCGTTGGTCGTGGCGATCCAGGAGAGGACCTCGCGCATGCTCAAATCGCCCTGCGCGGCGGCGAGCAGCAGCGGCGCGAGATAGCGGGCGCCAGCGGGACGCCAGAACGCCTCATCCGCCGAGCGGCTGGCGCCGGGCTCGCCGACACCGAGAAGCCGTGAGGCGGTGCGCCGGGCGCCCTCCCAGCTTTGGGAGGCGACGATCGGCGACCACGGGGTGTTGGGCAGATCGCTGCATCCGGTCGGGTCGAACACCCGCACCTCTCCCCTCCGTGATCTGGCGGCATGGGTGTCGTGGAGCACGTCGCTCTTGATCGAGGTCGACAGCACCGGCCCCGACCACTCCAAAAGCGCCGGCACCACAACCCCGGTCGTCTTCCCCGACTGTGAGGGGCCGATCACCATCACCGACGCGCGCGCCTCCGCAGCGATCAGCCCGCGGTGGTGCACGCCGAGCGTCACCCGGGCGGCCTGCGGGCGGCGCAAACGCAGCTCGCCCAGGTCGCGGCGTGAGGCGAAGCGCGCGGCACGAGCATCCACTCCACGTCCACGCATCCATGCGGCCAACAGCACCGTGCCGGCGAGCAGCGCGATGACGGCGAGCAGGTAGAGCACGGCCAGCGGCGGGCCGGCCAGCACATCCACGCCAAATTGCAGGGGCTGCTGTACGCTCACGCCAGCGCTCCCTGCTCGCTCACCGCGCGCCGGGTTGTGGTCGCGAACCCGTCAGCTCTCTGGGCCATCGCCGTGTCGGTCGCGGTCAGCGCGCGCTCCCGCGTGGAGCGTATGTGGCGGACCTCGTATGAGCGCCCGCCGATCCGCCACAGCGCGACACCCTGCGGGTAGTGGCCGATCCGCTGGGACTCGGTGCCCGAGAGCCCGAGCGCCAGCGTGGCCTGCTGGACCTCCTCGGGGTGCTGGCGGTAGACGATCACCGTTCCGGTCTCTGACAAGAGGCCCTTGGCGAGCGCCTGCTGGCGGCTGCCGGCATCACCCGCGGCGTCGAGGTCTGAGAGGCGGTGCAGCACCATCCAGTGCTGCACCCCGGTCTGGCGGGCGAGCTTGAACGCGGCCTGGTAGTACTCGCCGAGCCCCGCGATCGGCAGCGCCCGCCACGCCTCGTCGTTGACACGGATCGTCTTATCCGGCTCCACGCCCGCGCTGTGCGCCTGGAGCGTTCGGCTGACGCGCTGGGCGTCCAGGAACGCGGTCGCGCACACCATCGTGACCGCCAGCGCCAGATCGGAGCTGGCGCTGCCGGCAGCGACCTTCGAGATGTCAAGCGAGATGACCGGCGAATCCCAGGAGTGCTCGCTCGAGGGTCCGTCGAACATGCCGCGCAAAGGGCCGCGGCACAGGCGCATCAGCGCGAGCGCGACCTCCCGCAGCTGCTCCCGCGCACCATCACGGGTGAGATCGAGGGCTTCGGTGAGGCGCTGCGCGGGATCACGAAGCTGGTCGACCACGTCGGGCAGGCACACCTCGCGCTCGCTGTGGTGCTCGTCGGCGGCGGCGAGCGCCTCCACCAGCCCAACCGCCTCGGCCTGGGAAAGCGCCCGGGCCAACATCGCGTGCGCAACCGCCTGCAACAGCCCCTCACGCATCTCGGCGCTGCCGAGCGGGGTGAGCGGGTTCAGCCGCGTACCACCACCGGGTGTGAGGCGTAGCGTGAGCCCGCCGAGCGCGGCCACGAGCTCTGTGTACTCGCCCTTCGGGTCGATGATCTCACAACGCCGCCCGAACACCCGCGACCGGTACAGCCAGCTCTTCGTCAGCGAGCTCTTGCCGAAGTCCGGCATCCCCAGCACGATCGTGTTCGCGACCCCGAGCACCCCGCGCTGGTAGAGCAGCCACGGGTCATACACGAACGACCCACCGTGCAGATCCGAGCCGATGTAGACGCCCTGGGCGCCGAGCCCGGCCTCAGCGACCGCGGGGTAAGCGGCCTGGAAGTGCGCGGTCGAGACCTGATGACCTGAGCGCTCGCCGGGGCGCGCGAGACGCCCCAGCCGGCCGGTTGGACGCTCCGAGAGGGTGCGCTGCAGGGAGCGGCGCCGGGCGCGCTGCTCAAGGCGTGCCGCGCGCTCCTCTGAGCGCTGCTCGCGGCGGTCGCGGTGGCGACTCACCGCAGTCCCCTGCAGAGCGGTAGGCCGTATGTGAAGGCCTCTGCCTGCTGGCCCCACATGCGCTCCAGGCGCAACGGCGCGCGCTTTGCCTCAAGCTCCACCCGCGAGACGTCAGACTCCAGCTCAGAGCGCGCGTCGCGCCCCCACGAGGGGACGCTGACGGTCACATAGGCCGCGTAGCGCACGGCGGCGTGGCCTTCGGCGAGCTCACGCTCACGCTCCTTCGAGGCGCGGTCGCGCTGGACCTGGCGCTCGCTGGTCCGCTGGCCGACACGGGCCCTGAGGCTCTGCTCGGTCGCGGTCTCGGTCGCCGCGCGCTCGGCCTGACGGATCGCCCTTGACGGCCCGACGAGCTCCATGCACATCGCGATCGTGCGCGTCGCCGCACTGTCCATCAACAGGGGCTGTAGGAACAGTGCGCGAACGTCGATGCGGGGCCACTCCGCCGCCCACAGCGTGCAGTGAAGCGCCCCATCCGTCGCGAGATGCGACCAGGCCTCGCTGCGTGCGAACGGGCCCGCGGTGTGCGCTGCGACCCCGCCATCTATGGGGAGGCTGCGGTCGAGCTGGCGCTGGCGCGAGCGCCGCCCCCACGGGTCATAGGCGTCACGGATGGCTCCGGCGAGGCCGCGGCGGGTAAGGATCCCGGTGACGCCGATCCCGGCGCGGTCGAGCAGCTCCACGAGCTGCCCAACTTCCGAGGCGAGGACCGCCAGGGCGCCCAGGTCCCCGCCGCCCATGCGCGTGATCGCGCGCCGCGCCGCCGGGCGTCGCGAGTCGACCTGGATCGCGAAGCTCAACTCGTGCTCCTCCGCGACATCCCCCGCGCGGCCGATCAGCTGCAGGTAGGACACGAGCTCCTCAGGCGGCTGCTCCAGGGTCGCGTCCGGCCGCTTGGCCTGCAGCAGGTGGTCGCCGAGCGCATCGCCGTCCCCGGGGAGTGTGCGCTCGACCCACGCGATCCGACGCACCGCGGAGTCATCGCGCGCGAGCGCCGCGAGCACCGCGCCATAGTCCGCAAGACGCCGCTCGCGCTCCGCCGCCCCCAACAACGCGAACGCCCTGCCACGGACACGCAGCGCTGCGGTGAACGTGCGGGCGCGAGCGTCCTTTGCCACCCCGAAGCGCGCGTTCTCATAGCGCACCAGCTCGCCCTCCAAGAACTCGAGATCCGCCAGCTCCGCCGGGAACGACGACGGCTCGCCCGGACGCTGAGGATCGAGCTCCCCCGAAGGGAGCGCGACGACGTGGCCGAGCTGCGCACGCTGGGAGCGAAAGCGCGCTCGGCCGCCAAAGCGGGCGAAGAGGAAGCGCACGACGAGCGGCGTCCACTGCTCGATCGTCTGGCCGCGCACGGGCACGAGCAGGATGCCTGCGGCGAGCGCCAGGGCTCCCAGGGCGAGCGTCAGCCCGCCGAGTCCACCCAGGTGCAGAGCCCCGAGCGCGAGCGCGCCCGCGAGGATGAAGCCGAGCAGCTGCGCCAGGCGCAGCCCGAGCAGCAAGCCGCTCGAGGGATGCGGCGCGAAGCGGTAGCTCGTCTCGCCCACCTACCCCTCCCCCTTCTTAGGCTCGCTCGGCACGCCTGGGGACGAGGGGACCGCGGTGAGCCACGACGGGCGCGGACGGGCACGCCGCCGCGGCGAGCGAGCGAGCGTCTCGGTGGCGCCGTCGTGCGGCAACTCGCCGCCACCCTCGGGTGACCGCGAACCCGGTGCCGGCGGCCCGGGTCCCGGCTCATCGCTGGCCACACCAGGGCCGGTGACGCCGCCGTCCGAGCGCTCGGAGAGAGCGCCTTCAGAGGCCCTCCCTGCACCAGGCAGCGAAATGACCCGCCCGCCGCCCGGCGGGGAGGAGCCAACCCCGGCACCCGCAGCACCCGTCACACCCGCGCCGGCGCCCTCACCCACAGACCCGCCCCGGCCCTCAGACGACCCGCCGGGCTCTTCCGTGTCCTCCCCGGTCCGTCCGGCCCGCGCGCCCACGCCGGCCGCCACGCCGATGCTCCCCGCGCCAATCGCCTCGGCGCCGACCGGCAGGGTCCCGTCGTCCTCTGCGCCCGAAGCGGAGCCGTCCGCGCCCATCCCCGACGGGCCGCCGGGCGACGGGCCGGCGTCCCCGCCGCCGCCGTTGGGGCTCGGGCCGGCGCCAGCGGGACCAGCACCGCCCATGCCACCGGCGCTCCCGTTGCCCGCGAGGCTGCGCAGACCGCCCGCGCTGCGAACCGAGCGAGAGCCCTCGTCGAGCACCGCGGCGCCCGCCGCGGCACGCATCCCGGCTGCGGCGTAGGCGCTCTCGGCGTCCGCGGCGAGCAGATACATCAGCGCCCACGGCGCGAACGCAGCCATGCCGTAGATGACGGTCGCGGCGAGAATCGTCCCCACCGACCCCGACACGCCACCGCCGAAGGACAAGCCCGCGGCAGCCGCGTTGCCAGCCAGCGAGAGGACGATCAGCGCGACTGGCTTGAGGATCACGAGCAGACCCAACAGGCG
>JBOGXX010000114.1:0-4787 GCA_050696475.1 Solirubrobacteraceae bacterium
CGGGTGATGCAGAGCTCGGCGAAGTTGCGAAAGCTCGACTCGCGATCTGTGCGAAAGTCGCGGATCGCCTTGTACAGGCCCACGAGCCCCTCTTGGATCAGGTCTTCCGAGTCTCCCCCGGCGAGGAAGTAGGACGAGGCCTTCAGGCGCACGAAGCCGTGGTAGCGCCTGACCAGACGCTCATAGGCGTTGTGATCGCCCTGCTTCGCAAGAGCGATCAGAAAGGTATCCTCGACCTTAGGTTCAGAGTTAGGGTTATGGGAGATTCTAGCCACGAGCAGTCCTTTCTGAGTGGACCGCACACATGACGGCCCCACAAAATGCTCAGTGGCGCACTCCTCCCCTGGCGCCAACCTATGAAAAAAGACCCTTACCTAAGCTTTTCTCAACCTTAGGTTCAGGTTTATGTGGGCGCAGCCTTGCACAGTTATGGAACCCTGTCAAGCCCCCCCGCCGCGACTGTGCAAGATCTCGTACAGAATCGCCGAGGCAGCCGCGCTGACGCCGAGCGACTCGACCCTGCCGAGCAGTGGCAGCGAGATCAGCGCATCGCAGGCCTTGGCAACCCGCGGGCGCAGACCCTGGCCCTCGCTGCCGAGCACGAGCACCACTCCCGAGCCGCGGTAGTCGAGCGAGTCATAGGGCACCGGCTCGAGATCCCCCGGGCGGCGCTCGGCGCTCGCGCCGTAGCACCAGCACTGCGCCTTGCGCGCGTCCGCCAGGAAGTCCGCGAGGTTGCGAACGCGCGCGACCGGCAGGTGCTCCACGGCGCCGGCGGAGGCCTTGCAGACCGCCGGCGTGACCTCGGCGGCCCTGCGTTCGGGGATCAGCACTCCCGCCGCGCCGGCGCACTCCGCCGTGCGGCAGATCGAGCCGAGGTTCTGCGGGTCCTGGACCTGGTCCAGGGCCACCAGCAGCGGCTGCTCGCACGACAGCAGCTGCTCGGCGCTGGCGTAGTGGTAGGGCCCGGCCTCCGCGCAGAGGCCCTGGTGGGCCTGCGAGCCGCAGCGGCGCTCGATCTCCTCGGCCGAGGCGACCCTCACGGAGACGCTCTGCAACCACGGCTCACGCGCGGCGCCGGCGGTGGCCCACACGTCATCGACGCTCAGCGCCCGGCGCCCGCGGAGCGCCTCCCTGAGGGGGTTGCGGCCGTAGATGATCACAGCGGCAGCAGATCGAAGCCGCGCGGGCGGTCGCGGACCTCCCAGCCGGACGCTGCGATCTCCTCGCGCAGCCGGTCTGCTGCTGCGAAATCCCTGGCGCGCCGAGCCTGCTCGCGCCGCTCGGCCAGGGCGTGGATCTCACTCGGGGCCTGCTCCGCCGGCGCCAGCAGCGAGTCGAGGCCAAGGACGCCCAGCATCTCGCGCAGGTGAGCGTCACCCGGCGAGCGCCAGCGAGCGCTGGTCGCCTCTCGAACCCACTCGTTGATCACGGCCAGCGCCTCGGCGGTATTGAAGTCGTTGGCGAGCGCGCGGAAGAACCGCTCGCGCAGCGCGTCCAGCTCCGGCGGCGAGCCCCCCGAGGTGAGGCGCCGGCCGGCCTCGCGGATGCGCTTGACGTTGGCCTGGGCCTGCTCCAGCGCCGCGTCGGAGAACGCCAGCGGCTGGCGGTAGTGGCCGGAGATCAGGTACATGACGATCGCCTGCGCGCCGTGTCGGGCGATCACCTCGTGCAGCAGCGCGACGTTGCCGAGCGACTTGGCCATCTTCTCACCGGTGAACTGGATCATGCCGTTGTGCATCCACAGTTTCGCCAGCTCCTCGCCGCGCGCGGCGCGCGTCTGTGCCGCCTCGTTCTCGTGGTGGGGGAAGACCAGGTCCGAGCCGCCACCATGGATGTCGAAGCCGACGCCCAGCAGCTGCTCGGCCATCGCCGAGCACTCGATGTGCCAGCCTGGGCGACCGGCGCCCCATGGGGCCTGCCAGCAGGTGTCCTCGCCGGGCTTGTGCGCCTTCCACAGCGCGAAGTCCAGGGGGTCCTCCTTGAGCGAGGGCTGGTCGGGATCGGAGGCCTGCTCGCCCTGGTCCATGCTCTCCAGCGGGCGGTGGGAGAGCGAGCCGTAGCCCGGGTCCGAGCGCACGCGGAAGTAGACGTCGCCGTCGACCGCGTAGGCGTGGCCGGCCAGGATCAGCGCCTGGATGTACTCGACGATCGGGCCGATCGTCTCCGACGCCAGCGGCTCGTGGTCGGGGCGCCCCAGGCCCAGCCGATCGGTGTCGGAGCGGTAATCGGCCGCCATCTGCGCCGCGAGCTCCGCGCTCGGGCGGCCCTGCGGGCGTGCGGCGTCGTAGATCTTGTCGTTGACGTCGGTGACGTTGACGACCAGCTTCACCTCGTAGCCCTCGTGCTCCAAGAAGCGCTTGAGCAGGGTGAAGACGACGAACGGGCGAGCGTTGCCGATGTGGATGCGGCTGTAGACCGTTGGGCCGCACGCGTAGATGGCCGCCTTGCCGGGGTCGCGGGGGGCCAGGGGACGCAGCTCACCGGTGAGCGTGTCGCGGATCAGGATCTCTCGCATCGCCGGCAACCCTAGCGGGCAGGACAGGCGCGGATGCCCGGCGCCGCGGCATCATCCGGTGGCGCGCGGCGGCCCGCGCCGCAAGGACCCGCTCAGCGAGCGTCGCGCGGGCGGACGCTAGCCACCCGCACGCACCCCGGCGATCGCCAAGGCCGCGACGCCCTCCCCCCGCCCGACGAACCCCATCCCCTCGCCGGTGCTCGCCTTGACGTTCACGCGCGTCACCTCCAGCCGCAGGACCTCAGCGAGCCTGTCCCTGATCGCCTGGCGGTGGGGTGAGAGCTTGGGCGCCTCGATCACGACGGTGCAGTCGACGTTGACGATCTCCAGCCCCTCGGTGAGGAGGTTCTCGACGACGCTCGAGAGCATCTCCATGGAGTCCGCGTCGCGCCAGCGCTCGTCCGTGTCGGGGAAGCGCTCGCCGATGTCCTCCTTGCCGCAGGCGCCGAGCAGCGCGTCGGTCACCGCATGGGCGAGCACGTCAGCGTCGGAGTGACCGTCGAGGCCGAGCTCGAACGGGATCTCGACGCCGCCGATCAACAGCTTGCGCCCCGCCGTCAGGCGGTGGGAGTCAAAGCCGATCCCGACGAGCGTCATTCGCGCTCGGCCTCGCCGCTGCCGGCGCGCGCCTGTGCGGAGGACCCGGCTGAGTCGATCGGCTCCAGGCGCCGCTCGCGGCGCTCGAACACGCACAGCTCGCGCACCCCCACGCC
The DNA here is from genome assembly GCA_050696475.1 of Solirubrobacteraceae bacterium. Lineage (GTDB taxonomy): Bacteria > Actinomycetota > Thermoleophilia > Solirubrobacterales > Solirubrobacteraceae > Palsa-744. The sequence continues at coordinate 3,232 of JBOGXX010000114.1, forward strand.
GGCGAGCGCCTCCAGCGCGCGGTCGTAGCCCGCGCCGATCTCCTCGGGGCGGTGCGCATCGCTTGAGAGCGCGATCGGGATGCCCGCTTCGACGCACATCTCCAGGAATGCGCGCGCGGGGTAGAGCTCGCCGACGGGCTTGCGCAACCCGGCGGTGGAGAGCTCGACGGCGATGCCCGCATCGGCGATGCCTTCGACGGCCGGCTCGTAGTAGCGGCGCAGGTCCCCCGCGGGGGTGCGCTGGGGGTGATCCGAGCCCCAGACCTTCACCAGGTCGGGGTGCGCTGCGATGTCGAACAGGCCGCTGCCTGCGGCCTCGGCGATCGCCTGGAAGTAGCGCGTCCAGACCTCCTCGGCGCTGCGCGCGCGCGCGGAGCTCCAGACGCTGTAGTCGTCCATGTCGACAGCGCCGTCGCGGATGAAGTGAACCGAGCCGACCACGTAGTCGAAGTCGCGCGCCTCGAGCAGATTGGCGATCCGGTCCTCGGCGCCGGGCACGAAGTCCGCCTCGATGCCGAGCCGCAGATCGGTCTGCTCGCGCACGAAGCCGCAGTACGCGTCCAGGTCGTCGTGGGCGTAGGCCTCCCAGAAGGGATGGCGCCACACCTCGAGCGCCTGCGCGAAGCGATAGACGTGTTCAGAGACCCCCAGCTCGGCGATCCCCCGCCGCTCGGCGGCGGCGCGATAGCGCTCGGCGTTGGCCTGCGTGTGGTACTCCGCGACGTCGGAGCCGACGCTGTCGGGGCGTAGATGGACGTGGTAGTCGCTCAGCATTCAGGCTCGCAGCGATTCAAGCAGGATTCACCTGGAGTTCCGCCCCGCGCCCGCGCCCTCGCCACGTGCGCCCAGCAGCAGCTCGGCCAGCTTCAGGTCCAGCGGCGTGGTCACCTTCAGGTTCTGATCGCTGGAGGCGACGACGATCACCCTGCCGCCGTCGCGCTCGATCAGCCACGCGTCGTCGGTTGCGCGCGCGAGCTCCTCGGCGCCCAGCTCCAGCACACGCTCGAGCGCATCGCGCCGGAAGACCTGCGGCGTCTGCACGGCCCACAGCGAGCTGCGGTCCAGCGTCTCGCGCACAACGCCGGCGCTGTCCACGCGCTTGACGGTGTCGGTGACGGGGATCGCCGCGATCGCCGCGTGCGCGGCACCGTCGCCTTCCAGCGCGGCGATCACGCTCTCCACCAGCCCGGCGGTGAGCAGCGGCCGCGCGGCGTCGTGGACGAGCACGAGATCGGCCTCCCCGTAACGCGTCTGGGCAGCGGCGAGCGCCATGCGCACGGACCCCGAGCGCGACGCGCCACCGTCGACGAACAGCACCCCGTCCTGGGGCTGCAGGCCGGGCGCCGGGTAGGCGCCCGCGGGCAGCGCCACCACGACCTGCGCGACGCCGCTCGCGTGCGTGAGCGCGTCGATGCTCCACTGCACGAGCGGGCGTCCGCCGAGCCCGACGAGCGCCTTCGGCCGTCCTGCTCGGAGGCGCTCGCCGCTGCCCGCGGCCACGATCAGCGCGACTGTCATCGTCTGGGGCGCTCGCGCACGCGGCACTGTGGCTGCCG
>JBOGXX010000115.1:0-4529 GCA_050696475.1 Solirubrobacteraceae bacterium
CTCCTGCGCCTGTTCGCTCAGCGCGACAAGCGCGAGCGTCTCCTCCACCTCGCGCGGCTCGTGGTAGTAGCCGGCGTAAAGCTCGAGGCACTCCCGCACGGTGAGTCCGGGCTCGGCATCGGAGTCCTGGAGCACGATCCCGATTCGCTCGCGCCACGCCGCCGGAGCGTGCCAGGGGTTGGCGCCGAGCACCTCGACGTGACCGTCGCTGGCCCGGCGGAAGCCCTCGAGGATCTCAACCGTCGTCGTCTTGCCCGCGCCGTTCGGCCCGAGGAACGCGAAGATCTCGCCGCGGCGCACCTCGAGGTCGATCCCTCTGACGGCCTCCTGGGCGCCATAGCGCTTGCGCAGCCCGCGCATCGAGATGACGGGGTCGCCGCCGCCCGGCGTGGAAGGCGTGGCGCGGCGCTGGGCAACGGCTGCGTCGAGTGAGTTGGTGAGCATGGCCGACACGCTACGCGCCGGCACGCTGAGGTTCATCGGCCCGGGGGACGAACTTGAACCTCCAACCACGGGTGTAGGCGCGGGCTGCGGCGCTCCTCCCAGGAGCCGATGACGGCTGCGCCCCCGCCGCGTATCGTTCACGGAGTCACATGTTCGCGCTCTACAAATGGTTGACTCGCGGCCTCCCCGATCCCGACCGGGCGCGGGCGCCGTGGGAGGGGTTGCAGACCACGCGTACGCCGATCGAGGCGATCGTCATACGCTGCTTCGGCGTCGCCTGGCTGGTGCTGTCCGTCGCGGGCACCATCTCCTCGCGGCCTCATCCGGGACTGCACGGTCGCGGCGCGGCGATCCTGCTGGCGCTGATCGCGCTGATCCTCTCAGCGGTGTTGACACAGCCGCTGCGCCTCACGGGACTGCCGGTGTGGCGGCGCATCGCCGCGCTCGTCGGGGTCACGGCCGCCGCGGCGGTGCTCGCCGCGCTGCAGCCGGACGGCGCGTGGCAGAGCGGACCGGTGCTCGTCGGGATCATCGCCGCGATGCGACTCGAGCGGCGAACCGGGGCGCTGATGCTGGCGTTCTCGCTCGCGGTGGTGACAGCGGTGTCCGCGCTCGGCGGCCACGGTGCAGCGGCGGTGTCGGTGGTGTTCACGGCGGTCCCGTGGTTCCTGGTGATACGGCTGATCCGCGCGATCGTCGAGCAGCGCAACGAGCTCAGCGAATCGCGCGCGGCCGAGGCAACGGCGGCCGCGGCGGCGGAGCGCGGCCGGCTCGCGCGCGAGATGCACGACGTGCTCGCCCACTCGTTGTCGGCGCTGGCGCTCCAGCTGGAGAGCACGCGCCTGCTGGCCGCCGACCGCGGCGCCGGCCACGAGCTCACACGCGCGATCGACCAGGCCCACCAGCTCGCCGCGGACGGGCTCCAGGAGGCGCGTCGCGCGATCGCCACGGCGCGCGGCGATGAGCTGCCCGGCCCGGATCGGATCGGCGTGCTGGCGGACGCGTTCGGACAGCGGAGCGGCCTGCCGGTCGAGGTCCAGGTGCGAGGGGAGCCGCGCGAGCTCGCGCCAGATGCGCGCCTGGCCGTGTACCGCACGGCGCAGGAGGCGCTCACGAACGTCCACCGCCACGCAGCGGCCGAGCGCGTCGAGATCGAGCTTTCCTATCTGCCCCAGAGCACCGTGCTCGTCGTCGCAGACCACGCTGTCGCGGGCACGCCACCGCCGGCGCCGCTCGCGCTCACCGGCGCACGTTACGGCCTGACGGGGATGCGCGAGCGCGCGGAGCTGCTCGGCGGCGAGCTGCTCGCGGAGCCTACCGACGACGGCTTCCGCGTCGAGCTGCAGCTCCCGGCATGAGCTCGGGCGATACACACCCTGATAGCGCGAGCGCGCCGATACGCGTTGTGCTGGCCGACGACCAGCGCCTGGTCCGCGAGAGCCTCGGCACGCTGCTCGGCCTGCTCGACGGGATCGAGCTCGTAGCCAGCGCAGCGGATGGCGAGGAGGCGATCGCCCTGGCGGAGCGCCACCGGCCGGAAGTCGTGCTGATGGACCTGCGGATGCCGCGCGTGGACGGGATCGAGGCCACGCAACGACTGCACGAGCGCCACCCGGATGTGAGGGTCATCGCGCTGACGACCTACGCAGACGACGAGAGTGTCCTGGGCGCGTTGCGCGTTGGCGCCCGCGGCTACCTCACGAAGGACGCCAGCAGCGAGGACATCCGCGCGGCGATCCTCACGGTCGCCGCGGGCGAGGCGGCGCTCGACCCCGCGGTGCAGCACCACGTGGTGAGGGCGCTCGCGAGCGAGACGGGGGCGACAACCGGGTGTGACCCGGCGGGGGAGGAGAAGCTGCCGGACGAGCTCACTCCACGCGAGGCCGAGGTGCTGGTGCTGATCGCCGGGGGCCTGACGAACGCGGAGATCGCGGAGCGCCTCGTCGTCAACCAGACGACGGTCAAGTCACACATCAACCACCTGTTCGCCAAGGCGGGGTTGCGAGATCGCGCGCAGGCTGTCAACTACGCCTACCGCACGGGGATCGCCACGCCGCCAGGTTGACGGCGCTCTCCCCAACTCGAGCGCGTCGGACGCCGCCGGCCGCATGTAACGTGGAACTGCGAGGGTTGCAATGTAACGTATCGCCACTTATGATGCATTTGCGTCACGTTGCGACGCTCGATCAACGAAGCGAGACAGGGGAGATGGGTCGATGCATGCAAGGGGTATGGCGCGGGCTGCGCTCGCGCTCTCAATTCTCGTAGTTCTCACAGCGCCGTCGGGCGCTGAGGCAGCGCCCGTGGAAGGGCCGTCGGGATCGGCGTTCTACACGCCGCCGTCGCCGATTCCCACCGCTGCCGCCGGCGGGCTGGTGTGGTACCGGCCGGCGACGGTCAACCTGAACGTCACGCTTCCGAGCATCAAAGCGTGGACGGTGCTCTACCAATCGACCGGCCAGCAGGGCCAGCCCGACTGGGTGACGGGGACCGTGATGGTGCCCAGCGCCAAGTGGAGCGGCAAAGGCGAACGGCCGGTCGTCACCTACGCCGAGGGGACGCAGGGGCTCGCCCATCAGTGCGCGCCCTCGCTGCAGATGACGGCAGGCACCGAGTACGACGGCGGCGCGATCGTCGAATCCCTGAAAAGAGGCTACGCGGTGACCGTCACCGACTACCAGGGCTACACCAACGGCGCCGTCCCGACCTATTCCGCCGGCAAGGCCGAGGGCCAGGCGGTGCTCGACGTCGTGCGAGCCGGCAGGCAGGTCCCTGGCTCGGGGATCACCGAAAAGGACCCCGTGATCGTGTGGGGCTACTCGCAGGGTGGGCAGGCAGCCGGTTGGGCCGCTGAGATCCAGCCCAGCTACGCGCCCGATGTGAAAATGATCGGTCTCGCCGCCGGCGGCGTCCCCGCCAACCTGCAGGCGATCGGCGAATTCGACAACGCCTCCGTCGGCACTGCCTTCGGGCTGGACGGGTTGATCGGGTTGAGCGCTGCCTACCCCGAAGTATTCAGCCTGGCCTCGCTCTCCAACGCCGCCGGCCTGGAAGCGGCGGGCAAGCTGCTGAACGAGTGCGCGATCCAGTCGCTGGCGGAATTCCGCGACGTCAACGACGACGAATACACGATCGGCAAAAAGTCGTTTACGCAGATCGAGGCCGAAAACCCGGCGATCGAAAAGGTGGTCGACGAACAGCAGCTCGGCACGAAAGCGGTGTCCGTGCCCGTCTACCACTACCACGGCCTGGAGGACGAGTTCGTACCGGTCAAGCAGGACGTGGAACTGCACCAGAAATGGTGCGCACTGGGCGTCAGCGACGACTTCCAGCTGTACCCGGGCGATCACCTGCTGACCGACCCTACGGCGATCGGCAACGTGATCAAGTGGATCGAAGAACGAGTGGCCGGCAAGAAGGCGCCGAGCACCTGCGGGGATCACTCCGCGAGCGCTGCGCTGCCGTCCTCGGCTCGCCTGACCCCGGAGACCGGTGATCTGATCATCCCGCTGCCCGCGTGGGAACTGAGCGGCAAGGTGACCGAGGCCAAGAGCGGCCTGTCCGTCGACGTCCCCAAAGGCTCGACGTTGAGCGCCGAAGGCGACGTCACCTCGGGGGCGCTGAGCGCAACCCTGTCGATCCCGCCGATCGACCAGACGATCTGGGTCGGTCTGATCCCGGTCACGGTCAAGGGAGCGCTCACGCCGACCGGGACGATCCGCGGCACCGTGGGCCTGACCAATGGCGGTGTCTTCAGCGAGAGCGCCAACGGCTCGGCGAACGAGCTCGTGGGCTCGGTCGGGGTCGGATGGTTCACAGTCCCGATCGGCTGCACGACGGTCCAGCCGATCTCGCTGCCGTTGAGCATCTCCGAGCCGGTGAACGAGCTCGTCACCGGCGGATTCTCGTTCAAGACGACCGTCACCGTCCCAGAATTCGGCGGCTGCGGACTGTTCGGGCCGATCCTCTCAGCCACGATGTCCGGACCGGGCAACACGATCGAAATGACAGCGACACCGCCGCCACCAGTCAACTGGTGAGGGCGGGGCGAGACTCATCCCGCCGCAGGCTGGGCTGAGCGTGGT
>JBOGXX010000116.1:0-2831 GCA_050696475.1 Solirubrobacteraceae bacterium
GCGCACCGGAGGCCCCTCGCGTGGCGGCGCTCGACGCCGCGCTCGCGCGAGGTGAGCCGGCGCCGGCCGCCGATACAGCCGCGCCGTCGGCTAACGTCGCGCAGATGACGATCTCGCCGGCGCACGATCGCGAGACGCAGGCTCTCGCCGGCGCCGGCTTGCAGGCGAGCTCGGAAGCCGAGCTGCTGGCGCGCCACGACGTCCTGTGCCTGCGCGCCGCCAACCCGGGGCCGCTGACGCTCTCCGGCACCAACACGTGGCTGCTCGGCAGCGATCCGGCGTGGATCGTCGATCCCGGTCCGCCGCTGGATGAGCACCTGCGGCAGCTGCGCAGCGCGATCGAGGCGCGTGGGGGCCTGGGCGGCGTGGTGCTCACCCACGATCACCACGACCATTGCGCAGCGGTGCCCGCGCTGCTCAAAGACCACCCGGCGCCGCTGGCGGGCGGACGCGGCGAGGTCGACGTCCTGCTCGGGGAGGGCGTGCGCTTCGGCCCGTTCGAGGCGGTTGCCACGCCCGGGCACGCGGCGGACCATTTCGCGCTGATCGCCAACGGAGTGTGCTTCACCGGCGACGCGGTGCTCGGCGAGGGCAGCGTCTTCATCAGCCCCCACCGCGGCGCGATGAGCGGCTATCTGCTGGCGCTCGAGCGGCTGCGCCTGCGCGCGGACGTGAAGCTGCTGTGCCCCGGCCACGGGCCGATCGTGCGCGACGCGCAGGCGAAGCTGCGGGAGTACATCGCTCACCGTGCGGAGCGCGAGAGCCGGCTGATGATCGCGTTGAGCGAAGGCCGGCGCACGACCGACGAGCTGCTGGAAGCCGTCTGGCCGGAGGTGAGCGAGCCACTGCGCCCGCTGGCTGCCGTGACCCTCGCGGCGCACCTGGACAAGCTCGAAGACGAGCAGCGCCTGCCCGCGGGTGTGCAGCGAGCGACGTTCGAGGGGACGGAGTGGTGAGCCCAAGCCCGCCCGGGGGCGCAGCGCCGGCGACCGGCTCCGCGACGGGCAATCAGAGCAACGGCGGCCAGCCGGCGGCGGGGTCGGTGGCGGCCGGCATGGGCTCGATCAGCTCGCCCTTCCCGCCGATCGCCGATTACGGCTTCCTCTCGGACTGCCACACCGGAGCGCTGGTGGCCTCCGATGGCTCGATCGAGTGGATGTGCGTGCCGTACTTCGACTCGCCGTCGGTGTTCGGCGCGATGCTCGACCGCGGCGCGGGCTCCTGGCGGGTGGGGCCCTATGGCGTGTACGTGCCCGCCGGCAGGCGCTACATCCCCGGCACGAACATCATCGAGACCACCTGGATGACCGCACAGGGCTGGGTGCGGGTGGTCGAGGCGCTGACGATCGGCCCCTGGCACGACAACAAGGAGGGCTCCAGCCACACGCGACCGCCGACCGACTACGACGCAGACCACCTGCTGGTGCGGATGATCGAGTGCATCCAGGGGCAGGTCCAGATCGAGATCGTGTGCGAGCCGATGCTCGACTACGGCGCGACGACGGCGGCCTGGAGCGTGGTGCAGAGCGGCGAGTCCGGTGTGTGCATGCTGGACGCAGCCAACGACGTGAACGCGTTCAGGCTGTTCAGCGACGTCCGCATGGGCATCGAGGGCAATCGCGCCCACGGCCGCCACACGATGCGCGAAGGCGAGAAGCGCTTCTGCGCGATCTCCTGGACGGAGGACCGGGGCGGGCCACACACGATCGAGCAGGCCGAGGAGCACGTCGAACGAACGAGCCACTTCTGGCGTAACTGGCTCGCCGAAGGCACCTACCCCGACCACACCTGGCGCCTGCATCTGGAGCGCTCGGCGCTGACGCTGAAGGGCCTGACGTTCATGCCCACCGGCGCGCTGGTGGCAGCCCCCACGACGTCGCTGCCGGAGACCCCCGGCGGCGCGCGCAACTGGGACTACCGCTTCTGCTGGATGCGCGACGCGACGTTCACGCTGTGGGCGCTGCACGCGCTGGGGCTGAACTGGGAGGCGGACGACTTCGTGCAGTTCCTCGCGGACATGGAACGCAACGAGGACGGCTCGCTGCAGATCATGTACGGGATCCGGGGGCAGAAGGATCTGGCGGAGAAGACGCTCGAGCACCTCAAGGGCTACGAGGGGGCGCGCCCGGTGCGGGTCGGCAACGGCGCCTACAACCAGCGTCAGAACGACGTGTTCGGGGCGGTGCTCGACTCGGTGTACCTGCACTCCAAGAAGCGCGACCACATTCCCGAGCGGCTGTGGCCGGTGCTGGCCGACCAGGTGCAGTGCGCGGCGGATGCCTGGAAGCAGCCCGACCAGGGGATCTGGGAGGCGCGCGGCGAGCCGCGCCACTACGTCTCCTCCAAGCTGATGTGCTGGGTGGCGATGGACCGCGGCGCGCGACTGGCTGAACGCCGTGGCGAGCGCGAGCACGCCGAACGCTGGCAGGCGCTGGCGGATGAGATCAGCGCGGACATCCTCGAGAACGGGGTGGACAAGCGCGGGGTCTTCCGCCAGCACTATGCAACGGACGCGCTCGACGCCTCCAACCTGCTGGTCCCGCTCGTGCGCTTCCTGCCCGCGCACGACGAACGCGTGCGCGCCACCGTGATGGCGATCCGCGACGAGCTCACCGAGGGCGGTCTGGTGCTGCGCTACCGCACGGGCGAAACGGACGACGGCCAGCACGGCGAGGAGGGAACGTTCCTGATCTGCTCGTTCTGGCTGGTCTCGGCGCTGTCGGAGATCGGCGAGCATCGTGCGGCCGAGCACCTGTGCGAGCGGCTCCTCTCCTACGCCTCGCCGTTGGAGCTATACGCCGAGGAGCTCGAGGCCTCGAGTGGGCGCCACC
>JBOGXX010000117.1:0-4537 GCA_050696475.1 Solirubrobacteraceae bacterium
GCGCCCGGCGGCGGCGCCCCCGCCGGCGCGCCCGGCGCGGCGCTCGCGGCCTGGTCTGTCCGCGTGGCAGCCGCCGGTGCGCCCTCGCTCGCCGGCTGCCGGGCGCTCACTGCGCCGTTCACCGAGATCCGCGCGATCAGCTGTCCCACCGTGACCGTGTCGCCCTCCGCCACCAGGATCTCGCTGACCGTCCCAGTCGCCGGGGACGGCAGCTCCAGATCGACCTTGTCGGTGGAGATCTCAACGATCGTCTCGTCCAGCTTGATCGCGTCGCCGAGCTTCACGCGCCATTCCAGAATCGTTCCCTCCGTCACCGACTCGCCCGCCGCCGGGGTGAGCACGTCGACCGTCCTCGCCGCCGAGCCGTTGCTGCGCGGCGAGGCGTCGCGCTCAGCCGGCTCGAGCGCGTCGGGCGCGCGCGATGCCTGCGCCGCCGGCTGCGCCGCAGCCGGATGCTCCTCGCGCTCGCCCTCCGGCGCCGGGTCCGATGCCCGCGGGGGCGCGCTGCCGTTGACCGAGATGCGCGCGATCACCTGCCCGACGGTGACCGTCTCGCCCTCCTGCACCAGGATCTCGCTGACGAAGCCGCTGCCGGGAGACGGCAGCTCGACGTCCACCTTGTCCGTGGATATCTCCACGATCGTGTCGTCCAGCTTGATCGGATCGCCGACCTCGACACGCCATTCGAGGATCGTTCCCTCGGTCACCGACTCGCCCGCAGCGGGGGTTACGACGTCGATCGTCTGCACTGCAGAGGTGCCGGTTGCCATCGAATCTCTCACTTTAGCGCGGCGTGTGTGACCGCACGCCGACGCTGCTCGCGGACGAACTCATAGCTGCCGAAGAACGGCCCGATGCCGCCCAGAACCGCCACCGCGACCGCCAGCCTGAGGGACACCACGCGCAGTCGCGCGGCGGTTATGCAGGCCAGAGACATGACGATCCACAGCAGTCCGTGCGTCATTCCCAGAACGAATGTGAGTGGTTCCGGCTTGCCGGCGGCGAACGCGCTGATCAGCAGCGCCGTGTAGACGCACGAATGTGTGAACGATGTCCACTTCAGGCGCGTGAACGTCAGCGGCCCCGCTGCCGCACGCAGCTGCGCGGTCACTGCGACAGCCACTGCGCCATGCGCGGCAGGGTCTCTCCCGCCTCCGCCGGCCAGCGATCGACCTCGCGCGGCCACCAGGCGAAGGCGTCGTGCTCCTCGTCAGGGGCGAGCTCCTGCTCGGCGCCCTCCGTCAGCCAGGCCTGTCCCACGAACATGACCATCCTGTGCGCCAGGCACAGCAGCGCCTCCCCGCGCACCCGCTCGGGCGAGACCGACCACTCCTCCTTCAGCTCGCGCACCAGCGTGTCCGCCGGGCTCTCGCCCAAATCCACCGCGCCGCCCGCACCCAGCGCCCAGCGCCCCGCCCACGAGGAGACCCACGGCGCGCGGCGGCCCGCGAGCCAGCGTCCGTCCGCCGCGCGAATCACGCACAGCGCGGCGATGCTCTGCGAGGCGTCTCCCTCGACCAGGCGCAGCGCCCATCGCAGCGGCTGCAGCTCGATCGAGATCCGCTCGCCGTCCTGGCGGTAGGACACCAGGCGCGCCGCGATCCCGTCATGGCTGGGAGAGCCCCGCCGCTGCAGCTCCCTGATCGCCTCATCCGCCGCCTCGGTGTGCTCCCGCGAAGGCTCGAACTCGGTGTCCTGCCAAAAAGCGGCGATGTTCTCCAGCGCCCACGGCCCCCTGGCGAGGATCTGCGGTGCTTGGATGGCGGGCTCCGCTCGTTCGGACACTGCGCTTGAAGGCTAGTGAATCTGACCGCAACGCCGATCAACAGACGCCCGGCATAATGCTGGCGCGTGCCGACCCGTCCAGTCACATGAGGATTGCCGTCCTCGGCCCCGGCGGCGTCGGCGGGCTGCTGGCCGGCGCGCTCGAGCGCAGCGGCCAGGACGTGACGGTCGTCGCGCGTGAGCCGACAGCGGCGCTGATCGCCGAGCGCGGTGTGCAGGTGCAGAGCTTGACCCTCGGCGACTTCAGCGCCCGACCCGCGGCCGTCGCCCGGCTCGAGCAGCCGGTCGACGCGCTGCTCGTGGCAACGAAGGCCGCCGGCCTCGAGCCGGCGCTCGAGCGCGTCGCTGTGGAGCCGACCGTCGTCCTGCCGCTGCTCAACGGCCTCGACCACATCACCGTGCTGCGCCGGCGCTTTGGCGCGGACACCGTGCTCGCCGGGACGATCCGCGTCGAGGCCGACAGGCCACGGCCCGGCGTCGTCGTGCACACCAGCCCGTTTCTGCTCGTCAGCATGGCCAGCGCCGTGCCCGCCGCGCAGCCCGCGATGCAGGCGCTCGCCGACGTCCTCTCGCGGGCGGGAGTTCCCGTGAAGCTCCAGGACTCCGAAGCGGATGTGATGTGGTCCAAGCTCGTGCGACTGAACGCGCTCGCGTGTACCACCAGCGCGTATGACGTGCTGCTCGGCGAGATCCGCTCCACGCCCAGCCTGCGTGCCGACCTCCAGGGGGCGATCCGGGAGGCGTGCGCCGTTGGTCGGGCCGAGGGGGCGAATGACATCGACGCCGCGCGGGCGATCGCCGAGCTGGAGGCCGCGCACGACACGCTCGGCAGCTCGATGCAGCGCGACATCGCCGCCGGGCGCGAGCCCGAGCTCGACGCCATCCCCGGCTCCGTGCTGCGCGCCGGCGCACGCCACGGGATCGCCTGTCCAACGATCGAGCGGCTCGTCGCCCTGATCGGCGCGCGAGTGCAGGCCATCGTGCCGGGAGGCTCCTGAGGGCGCCGCTACCGGGCTTCGAACGGTGAGCGGCTCGGACCGGGCGAGAGGGCCGGAATCGACTGCGTGGCGATCGCCTCGACGGCCTGCTCCTCGGCCTCTGTGAGCTCCTCGTGCTCGCCGTCGCACAGCACGCGGAAGTTGCCCGTCACGCCCTGGTCGGTGTGGAGCGTGATGCCCGGCAGGATCTCCTCGCCCTCGTCGAGCCCCAGCCGCTCCATATCGAAGTGCGCCAGCCCGATGCCGTAGGCCGTATGGCTGGGGTTCTCGCGGTCGTGCGCCGCCACCGCCTGCGCGAAGCGCTCGAGGTTCTTGGCGATCCTGCCGGTGTCAGCCATCGCTCCGGGAGCGTAGCGCGGGCGGTGTAGATTGTGGACGATGACCGGCACCCCACGTACGGAGCTCGCGCCGGCGGCTCCGGAGGGCGAGGGCACAATCGCCGACTCGCTTCGCGAGAATGAGGTGATCCGCACAGTCCAGTTGACGAAGGTCTACGCGGGCACCGACTTCGCGGCCGTCGATCAGCTCGACCTGAGCGTCCGCGCGGGCGAGATCTTTGGCCTGCTCGGCCCCAACGGCGCCGGCAAGACGACGACCGCGGGGATGCTCACCACGCGCGTGATCCCGACATCGGGCTCAGCCTTCGTCGGCGGCATCGACGTCGTCGCCCAGCCCGCGCTGGCCAAGCAGCTGCTGGGCATCGTCTCCCAGCAGAACACGCTCGACCGGCAGCTGACCGTCTGGGAGAACCTCTACTTCCACGGGCGCCTGTTCGGCATCCCCGCCACCGCGTCGCGCGAGATCGCCGACCAGCTGCTGGAGCAGTTCCAGCTGGCCAAGTGGGCCAAGGCCTCGGTGTTCGCGCTCTCCGGCGGCATGGCCCAGCGTCTGATGATGGCGCGCGCGATCTTCCACCGGCCGGCCGTGCTGTTCCTGGACGAGCCCACCGCCGGCCTCGACCCGCAGAGCCGGCTCGCGCTCTGGCAGATCCTGGGCGAGCTCAACGGCGAGGGTCAGACGGTGCTGCTGACGACGCACTACATGGAGGAGGCCGACGAGCTCTGCGATCGCGTGGCGATCATGGATCGCGGAAAGATCCTCGCGCTGGACACGCCCGACGCGCTCAAGCGCTCCGTCGGCGCCGACACGATCGTCACGGTCAAGGCCGACGCGGACCAGGACGCGCTGGCCGCGCGGCTCTCCCAGGAGCTCAGCGAGATCACGCAAACCCGTCCTGTCGACGGCGGCGTGGAGCTGCAGGTCAGGGGCGCCGAGCGGCTCGTGCCGCGGCTCGTCGATGCTGCCGAGAGCGGCGGCTTCGACGTGATCGACCTGTCCGTGTCGGAGCCGAGCCTCGAGACCGTGTTCATCAGGCTCACCGGCAAGGAGCTGCGCGAGTGATGGCCGCGACGGCGAGCCCCAGCGTCGAAGCCCGGCAAAACGGCCGTCACCGGATCGCGATCAAGCCGACGCGCTCGGTCATGGCGGCCAGCCGCATCGCCTTGCGGGCGCTGATCCTGCGCGACCTGGTCGTCCTGTGGAAGAACAAGGGCGAGTTCGTCCTGCGCACGCTGATCCAGCCGTTCCTGCTCGTGTTCGTCTTCCTGTACGTGTTCCCCAACATCGGCCAAGGCATCGGCGGCGGTATAGGCAAGGCCGCGGAGTCCGCCTTCGCCACCGTGCTCGTACCGGGCGTCGTCGGCATCTCGATCATGTTCCAGGGGATCCAGGCGGTGGCGCTGCCGATGTCGACC
>JBOGXX010000118.1:0-9602 GCA_050696475.1 Solirubrobacteraceae bacterium
GTCGTAGTCCTCGCGCGAGAGCTTTCCCGTACGAAAGTCCAGCTCGGCGTCGCGGATCTCCCGATACTTGGCCTCGCGGGCCGCCTCCAGGGTCTGAACTCGGCCGGCGACCGCGGCCGCGGCGGCGTGCGGCTCGGTTGCGAGGCTCGCCCCTGGGCTGTCGTGCCCGGAACGGCGTGCGCGACGCAGCGGCGCGCCGACGACGAGCACCACTGCGGCGGCGATCGCAAGCGTCGACAGCGCGATCAGGAAGGCCATGACATGAGCTCGCCCATCGCGTGGGCGTCAGGCTCGCGCCAGGCCCCGCAGGGCCCGCGCGCGAGAGCGAGCCGCGACGCGCCGGCGGAGGGCAAAGGCAGCCCAGCCACCCGCCGGCCATAGGGCGATCAGCCCGCCACCGAATGAGATCACGCCACCGATCCAGACCCAGAACACCAGCGGCGAGACGACGAGGTTGAACTGCGTCGGAGGCGGGTGTTTGAGATAGGCACGCGCGAGATAGGCGATCGCGACCATCGCCTCGGTGGGGGGCAGCGTGCTGTTGCCGGCGGTGATGATCCGCTTGAGGTTCGGCGCTTCGATGTCCGGTTCGATCGCCGTCCACACGTTGCGCATCAGGCTGCCGGTCATCGCCACATGGCTGACCGCCTGACCACCGATCAGGCTGCTGACCGTGCCCTGGTCGATTTCCTGGGACTCGTAGAAGCCCTCACTCGGGTTCAGAGTGGCGACGTGATGGCCGTTCTCGGTTACGTCGAGGACCGCACCGAGGCTGAGCGTCGAGCCCGTGTGAGCCTGGTCGTACTTGGGCGTGACCGTGGCGGTCGGGCGAACGTAGCGCACCTCGTAGGCACCGACGCGGGTGGACTGCCCGGGCTTCAGCCCACCCTGTGAGGCGTGCTGGAATGACGATGAGGCGGCCACGCCGACAAACAGCACGGCGATCCCGAGGTGCACGACGTAGCCGCCGTAGCGACGGCGGTTGCGCTTGATCAATCCGAGGAGCGCCAACGGCGCCGGTTCGCCCGCCATCGCCCGGCGCGCGCGGGTGCCGCGGAAGAACTCCTGCCCGACGCTGCCGAAGACGAACGCGGCGCAGCAGAACATCGCGAGCGCGAATGGCTTCTGGGTGACCCCGGCTATCTCCAGCACCACGAGCGTCGTCAGGCCGCACCCGATCGGCACCATGAAGTTCCGCCGAGTGTTGGCGAACGTGGCTCGCCGCCACGCGATCACCGGGCCAATCCCGCTGAGCAGCACGAGGATCAGCGCGAGCGGCACGGTGTAGCGATCGAACCACGGCGGGCCCACCGACGATTCCTGGCCGGTGACGGCCTCGGAGATCAGCGGGAAGTAGGTGCCCCAGAAGATCACGAAGCACAGACCCACGAGCACCAGGTTGTTGGCGAGGAAGACCGACTCCCGCGAAAGCAGCGAGTCCAGGCGATGCTCGGTGCGCAGCATGTCCCGCCGCGAGACGACCAGGTAGATCGAGCCGGCGATCATGGCCGCGATCAGGATCACGAACGGCACGCCCAGCGTGTGCCCACCGAAGGCGTGGATCGAGTCGAGAATGCCGCTGCGCACCAGGAAGGTGCCCATGATCGCCAGCGTGCCGGTGGCAAGCACGAGCGAGACGTTCCACACCTTCAGCATCCCCCGTTTCTCCTGGATCATCAACGAATGCAGGAACGCCGTGCCTGTCAACCACGGCATCAGCGACGCGTTCTCGACCGCATCCCAGCCCCAGTAACCACCCCACCCGAGCTCGGAGTAGGACCACAACGCTCCCAGCAGGATGCCGAAGCCGAGGAACAGCCACGCGGCGAACGCGAAGCGGCGGATTGCTTTGATCCAGTCGGCGTCGACGCGGCGTGCGAGGAGCGCTCCCACCCCGAAGGCGAACGGGATCGTGCACAGCGTGTAGCCCGAGTACAGCATCGGGGGGTGGATCATCATCGTGGGGAAGCGCAGCAGCGGGTCCAGGCCCACGCCTTCGGGCGGAGCCGGGCTGGTGGTCTGGAAGGGGTTCGCATAGAAGACCATCAGCCCGACGAAGAACGCCCCGAAGCCGAGCATGATCGCGGTCGCGTACGCGGCCACGTCGCGCAGGCGCTTGCGTGTGAGGAACAGAGCGAGGCTCGACCACAGCGACATCAGCCACGCCCACAGCAGCAGCGACCCTTCCTGCGAGGCCCAGATCGCCGCCGCCCGGTAGAAGGCTGGGGTCGTGCGGCTGGAGGTGTCGGCGACGGTGTTGAACGAGAAGTCGTTGTTGAGGAAGGCGACCTCCAGCACGACCATCGCCACGGTCAGGACGCCGGCGAGCGCGTACACCGAGCGACGCCCGGACTCCGAGAACTCCACCCGCCCGGTGCGCACGCCGTACAGCGAGGCACCGATCCCGTAGGCGCAGATCACCAGAGCCAGCAGCAGGCATGCGTAGCCGAGGCCGGCCATCAGCTGGGGCTACCGGCCGCGTCGACCGTGTCCACCGTGCACGACACTCAGGCGTTTTGGTTCTCGCTCGGAGGAGCGGTCTTGTACTTGGACGGGCACTTCGTGATCAGCGAGTTGTTTTCGCCGATGTAGCTGTCGCCCTGCTTCTCGACGTTCACGATCACCTCGCGGCCTTCGCGGAACGGGTCGGGGACGATCCCGGTGTAGGCCAACGGGACCGCGGTCCCCCCCGTCCGGTCCTCGACGGCGAAGTGCAGAATCGCGCCTTCGCGATGCACGGAGCCCTTCACGACGGTGCCGGTCAGCTCGTAGCTGCGGCCGGGCTGGGCCTCGTGCAGCAGCTGGCTGGGACTCAGCGCCGGACTGGCGGCGCTGAAGCTCGTGTAGATCAGGGCGCTCGCCAACACCACGGCAGCACCCAACGCCACGATCAGGCGCACGGTTCGCTTGCGCGCGGGGCTCATCGCAGCCGATTATCGCAGACCGCGTTCGGGCGCGCGCCCCACACCCCGGGGGGGAGCGCCCCGCCGAGGGTGGGTGCGCCGCGAGGAAAAGTCGCGTGCAGGGCGAAACATTTCAGCGTGGATGACGTTGTAAGAGCGGTAGCACCATGAGAGC
The DNA here is from genome assembly GCA_050696475.1 of Solirubrobacteraceae bacterium. Classification (GTDB taxonomy): domain Bacteria; phylum Actinomycetota; class Thermoleophilia; order Solirubrobacterales; family Solirubrobacteraceae; genus Palsa-744. The sequence goes on from JBOGXX010000118.1 coordinate 3,079, forward strand.
CAGCCTTCTGCATCCGCTCCGCGGCTCCGGCCATTCGCGCCGACAGCGCCGAGCCGTCTCGGGAACGCCAGCCCAGAGCGCCTCGCGACCGTGTGCGACCACGGTGCAGGGCGTGCGCTCCAGCGTCACCGGCGGTGACCCTGCGGTCGAGCGCGTACGCGACGCCGGCGGTCCCATCGACCGTGCCTCCTATACCTGCGGATGCGGCTACCTGTTCAGCGCCAGCGTCTGCACCAGCGTCACCTGCCCGCACTGCGGGGCAGATCAAGCCTGGTAGCGGCCGCGGGTGTGCGGCGCTACCTGATCTGCATGCCGGAGATCGCGCGCGCGATCACGAGCTGCTGGATCTCTGCGGTGCCCTCGAAGATGTCATAGATCTTGGCGTCGCGATGCCAGCGCTCGACAGGGAACTCGCGCGTGTAGCCGTTGCCGCCGAGGATCTGAATCGCCCGCTCGGTCACCCAGACAGCGACCTCGCCCGCCTTCAGCTTGCTCATCGAGCCCTCGGCGTTCTCGAACGGGACCTCGTTGCGACCCATCCACGAGGCGCGCCATACGAGCAGCCGCGCGGCGTCGATCTCAAGCTTCATCCGCGCGAGCGTGAACGCGATCGACTGGTTCTCGACGATCTTGCGACCGAACTGCTCGCGCTCCTTGGCGTACCCCAGAGAGTACTCGTAGGCGGCGCGCGCGATTCCGAGCGCCTGCGCGCCAACTGTGGGACGCGAGGACTCGAAGGTCTGCATCGCGGCCTGCGAGTTGCTGCGCTTTCCCTCCCGTACCCGCGCCAGGCGCTCGTCGAGCGTCTCCTTGCCACCGAGCACGTAGCCAGCGGGTACGCGACAGTCGTCGAGGAACACGTCCGCGGTGTGCGATGCGCGCAGGCCGTGCTTGGAGACCTTCGTACCCTGCGAGATGCCCTTGGCCTCGCTCATCGGCACGACGAACGCTGCGTGGCCTTTGGAGCCGAGCTCGCGATCCACGGAGGCGATCACCACGTGCACGTCGGCGATCCCGCCGTTCGTCGCCCATGCCTTTTGGCCGTTGATGACCCACTCCCCCGCCGCCTCGTCGAACCTGGCGGTCGTGCGCACGCCCGAGACATCCGAACCGGCGTTCGGCTCAGACGCGCAGAAGGCAGCGACCTTGACATCCTCGACAGCGCCGAAGCAGCGCGGAATCCATTCACCGATCTGCTCGCCCGAGCCCTGCCCGAAGATCGCGGCGACCGCCAGGGCCGTGCCCATGATCGACATGCCGATCCCGGCGTCGCCCCAGAACAGCTCCTCGTTGACGATCGGCAGCATCAGGCCGGTCGGGTCTGCGAAGAACTGCGCCAGGCCTTCGAAGCCGTAGAGGCCGATCTTGGCCGCCTCCTGGATGATTGGCCACGGCGTCTGCTCGCGCTCGTCCCACTCGTGTGCGGCCGGTCGCACAACATCGGCGGCGAAGCCGTGAACCCACTCGCGAATGTCCTTCTGCTCCTGGGTCAGCGCCAGCGAGAACGTGATCTCTTGGCTGGCGGCGCCGGCAATCGCCTCGACGGCTGCCTGCGCCGCCTGCGTGGCCGCGCTCGAGTCGCTCGAAGGGGCGGTGGGAGGAGCTGACATCGGGGCGGGGACCTCCTTCGGGGTGGGTGGCTCGCGGTGGACGGAGAGGGTGCGCCGGGGGAAGGAGCTGTTCGAGGCTCGAACACTTGACAGTTGCGCGACCGTGACCCTTGACAGGCTACTCCAGAGCGCAGCGCACTGCACGCCCCGTGGTCGGGATCTACCCGCCCGGGGCCATTGCTATGCGCATATCGAGACCTTCAGCGAGGCTGCCAGGCTTCCTCGGCGCGGGTGAGCGCGAGGATCTCCGCCGGCAACCGGCCCTTGGCCACATCGGCGACGGTCACGTTCTCGAGCACTTTGCGCAGGTTGGAGCGCAGGGCGATCCACACCTGCTGCAGGCTCTCCGCGGAGCCGGCGTACTCGACCTCCTCCGGACGCTGCCCGCGCACGCCGACCAGCGGCCCCTCGACAGCGCGGATGATCATCGCGAGGTTGACCTCCTCGGCCGCGTATGCGAGCCAGTAGCCGCCGTCGGGGCCACGCTGGCTGCGGACGATGCCGGAGGAGCGCAGCTGGGTGAGGATATTCTCCAAAAACGAAACGGGGATGCTCTGCGCCTGAGCGATTTCGTCGACCTTGCGGGGCGAGCCCTGAGCGCTGTCGGCGAGCTCGACGATCGCTCGCACGGCATAGTCGGCCTTGGCTGTGACGTGCATGCCTTGATTCTCACGCATTCCGCGGCGAACGAGTATTTCGGCGCAGCGGTTCGGCCGCCCGAGCCTCGCCGGCCCGGCCTGTGCCCACGGGATCACCGTTGCTGTCGCGAGGCCAAGCGCGCGCCGGCAGGCGGCGATCGCCACGGCGATCGTCGCCATCCATGCCGCGTTTTGAGGTGCATCGAGGCGAATGTGCCCTGTGGGCCGTCGCCGTTCATCGCCCGCCCCCGCTCCCGAGCTGCTCTGTTCGAGACACTGTTACGTGATGAAGATCACCGGAGCCTTCGCCGCGGCGCTGCTCGCGCTTACGCTCGCCGGCTGCGGCTCGAGCGCCGGCGGGAGTCCCCCGAGCACCACGACCGAGAGCGTTCCGGCCTATGTGACGGAACCGTTCTCGCCCGAGCAGAAGCTGATCGGGCAGGGCGCGCATCTGATCGTCGCGGACGGCTGCTCGGCATGCCACCTGATGACGGGCTGGCCCAGCCTGGGCCCGAACTTCGCGAGCTTCGCCGGGCACGCCGTGACGCTGGCCGATGGTCGCAAGGCGCTGGTCGACGAACACTTTCTGCGCGAAGGCCTGCTGCACCCGCGAGCAGAGAGGCTCAAGGGCTACGATCCGGAGCCGATGCTGGCGGCGCTCGCGCGGCTGCGTCTTTCCAGCCATCCCAATCAGGTCGCGGCGCTGGCGGCCTTTATCGAGCAGGTTGGGCCCGAACCATGACCGTAGGCGCCCGGCTCCGAAGGCCAAGCCGCCCGGCGGCCGCGACGCAGCCGCTACCGTCGCGCCCGATGGGTGACTGATGGATCTCGATGCGCTGCAGCTTCGTCGCGAGGCGCGCCGCCGCGAGATCCGCCGCAGGCGGATCGCGGCGAGCTGCCTGATCGCGGTGCTGGCGGCGATCGTGGCGATCGTGCTGGCGCACGGCTCCAGCGGAAGCTCCCCGGGCCGGAACGCGACGCGCCAGCGCACGGTGAGTACCGCCGCGGGCGCAAACCGAGGAACGTCGCGCGAAACGAAGACGACCTCAGTTCGCGACGGACCGCCGGGAACGGACGCGATCCCGATCCTCATGTACCACGTGATCGCCGCGCCTCCCCCGGGGGCTCCATTCCCTGGGCTGTACGTGGAGCCCTCGGAGTTCGCCGAACAGATGCAGGCGCTGAAGCGCGAGGGCTGGCACGCGGTTACGCTCGATCAGGCCGAGGCCTACTGGCGCCGCGGCGTGCCGCTGGGAGCCGGCAAGCCGATCGTGCTGAGCTTCGACAACGGCTACCAGTCCCAGTACACCAACGCGCTGCCGGTGCTGCGGCGGCTGCGCTGGGTGGGCAACGAGAACATCCAGCTCACCGGGCTGCCTCCCTCTCAGGGCGGTCTCGGCCCACAGGAGATTCGCGGCCTGCTGTCGGCGGGTTGGGAGCTCGACACGCAGGGCGTCAGCCACGCGAGCCTGATCAGCCTGGACGCCGAGGAGCTTCGCTATCAGGTCCTCGACGCGCGCAAGATCCTGCAGCGTCGCTACGGCATCCCTGTCAACTGGTTCTGCTACCCCTCGGGCCTGTACGACCCGACGGTCGAAGCAGCGGTGAAGGCCGCCGGCTACACAGGCGCGACGACCGTCGTGCCCGGCTGGGCCGATCCGGGCGAAGACCCATACCGGCTGCACCGTCTGCGTGTGCTCGGAGGCACGACTGGCGAACAGCTGCTGGCACTGGTGGAAGACGCTCGCGAAGACCCGACCGCGCCAACGTCGTTCACCACGCCCTAGCGGCGCCCGGCGCCCCCCGCCGTCATATCAGCCAGACGGGCTAGGCTCGGGCCGCATGAGCGACCGCGGTCTAGTGATCTTCGACTGCGAAGGCGTACTTGTCGACAGTGAGGTCATCTCCAACCGCGTGCTCGCCCGCATGCTGTGCGAGGCCGGTCTGCCGACGACGACGGCCGAGCGCGTCGCAGCTACCAGGGATGGCTGTTGGCCGAGGTGCTCGAGCACGTGCAGGCCAAGCTCGGACGCCCGCTCACGCCAGGCTGGATCGAGTGCTACGAGCGCGAGCGCGCGGCGGCGTTCGCGCTGGAGCTCACGCCGGTACCCGGGGGGAGGACGGCCGTCCAGCGGGTTGCGCGCGGAGGCATGAGCACGTGTGTGGCCTCGCAGGGCACGCTCGAGAAGACGCGGCTGTCGCTGGAGTTGACGGGTTTGCGCGACCTGTTCGAGGAGCGCTCTCTGTTCTCTGCGCATAGTGTCTCCCTCGGCAAGCCCCACCCGGACCTGTTTCTGTACGCCGCCCGGTCGATGCGCACGGCTCCGCAGGAATGCGTGGTCGTCGAGGACACCCCGTCAGGCGTCGCCGCGGCGGTGTCCGCAGGCATGCGCGCGATCGGCTACACGGCTGACAGCGACGAAGCGGCGCTTCGAGGTCGACCGCTTCCTGTCGGTCGCGTGCGTACCCTACCCGCCTGCCCGCTGGCACGACGCGCTGAGGGAGGAACTCGCTCGCCTGCGCGACGCGGTGGCGTTTTTACGCACACTTTCCGCGCGAGAGCGCCGCCAAGCTCGATCGGTGACTCTGCGCCACTCAGCTCGCGCCTTCAGTCGCAGGGGTCGCAGCGCTCGAGCCCGGACGGACTCTCACGAGCAGTGGCGGCGAGTACCACGCAGGCGCAGCGCCGTCCACGAAGCGCTCGATGTCGGGGGTCTGTGGACGCGCACCGCCGAGCGCGTAGATCGCGACGCCGAGCACGGCGCCTCCGATCGCGATCCCGAAGCCGATCCAGAGCGCTGCACCCGTGCCGGCGTCGAGGCTCCCGCCGACCGTTGCGGCGAAGTGTGCGAAGATCGGCGCGATCATGAACGCCGCCACCGCGCGCATCAGCTCCACGATGGCGAACACGCGCTGGAGGCTCGCGGAGGGCAGCGAGAACCCAGCGACGAACAGCGCAGGTGCGACCGTCGCCCCGAGACCGATGCCCGTCAGCGCGGAGCCCAAGAGCGTGGCCGCCTGGCTCGAGGGCACGTCGACGCGGAAGACCGCGATCCCGGCGGCGAGGAACACCATCCCGGCCAACGGGAGATAGTGGATCGCGCGCCTGGTGATGAGCACACCGAGCAGGAGCGCGGTGAGCGCCGCGCCGGCAACCTCCGGCAGATAGAGCAGGCCGACGTGAAGCGGCCCGTAGCGTCCGGCCAGCGCACCCGCTGTCAGCGCGGTGGCCGACACCGATGCAGCCGCTGCGAACAGCGCCACCACGATCCCTGCGACGGGCATCGTGCTGGTGAGCATCGAGCGAATCGTCAGCAGTGGCCGCTTCGCGCGGAACTGGTAGACGATCAGCACGACGATCGTCGCCAGACCACCGAGCAGCGGCGCGATGGTCTCCCCGTCGAGGAAGCGATGGGTCAACAGCTCCGAGGCGCCGAAGAAGGCGGCTGCGCAGCCGCCTGCCGCCAGTGCGATCGCCGGCAGGTCGCGCGGCGAGTCAGGATCGGCGGGCGGCGCATCGTCGAACGTCAGAACTGCCAGCACGAGCGCTGCGAGGGCGATCGCGGCAATTATCCAGAACAGCGGCCGCCAGGCGTTGGACTGCGCCTGCAAGCCGCCGATCGCCGGGCCGAGCGCCACCGCCCCGAAGATGCACAGGTTCATGATCATCGCGGTGGTGTGCAGCCTGCGTGCCGGATAGCCGATCGCAAGCGGCGGCACGGCTGAGATGAGCAGCAGGCTCGTGCAGAGGCCCTGCAGTACGTGGCCTGCGATGTACATGCCCGGGTCCTGCGCCGCGGCCGCCAGCACGGAGCCGATCACGAGCAGCGTCGCGTAGACGATCAGCATTCGCCGCTGCGGCAGGTGCTGGGAGAGCTGGACCGCGAGCACCGTGCCGGCCGCGTAGGCGGCGTTGGCCATGCCCGAGCTCAGGCTCATCGTCTGCAGGCTCATGTGCAGCTGCTTTGCGATGATCGCCGTCAACGGGCTCAGCGCGGCTGACAGGGCCAGATAGGGAATCAGCGTGAACATCACCATGCCCGCAACGGCGTGATAACGGCCGGCCAGCGGTCCCTGGCGCATCAGCAGCCGCCACGGGGGTCGCGAGCCTCTGGCGCAGCCGACAGCCTGGACAGCCCGGCTCGCGCCCCTGAAGGGTGCGCCAAGCTCCGCTTGCGGCTCGTACGGGCTCCCGGAGTCATCCGCTCACCCTAGAACGCTCCGGCGAGAGAGGCGCAAACCTCGACAAAGGCGCAACGGAGCTGCAGCCGGCGAG
>JBOGXX010000119.1:0-2851 GCA_050696475.1 Solirubrobacteraceae bacterium
GATCCTCAGCCTGGCCACATTAAGCATTAGCTATCCTTATGACGGAGATCGTAACAATCATTGAAGCTGATGGCAAAATCGTGCGATATTGGTCGCGAGCCGAACGCGAACCATTCACAGGGCCGCGCGGTCCGGTCGAGGGAAGGGGCAGCAGTCTCGATGTCCACCAAGATCATCGTTTCCTATGACGGCACCGCCAACGAGGAGGACGCCGTCGCCCTGGGCCAGCTCCTCGGTCGCGCCGGCGGCGAGGTGTCGCTGGCCTACGTCCGCCACAACCCCGAAACCGACAGCGCGCGCGAGCAGATCGCGCACCGCGAGGCTGAGAGCGTTCTTCACCACGGTGTCGAGCTGCTCGGAATCCCGACCGCGGAGCGCCACGTGATCATCGACCGCTCGACGCCTCACGGCCTGGCCGCGTTGGCCGAGCGTGAGGGCGCAGACGTGATCGTGTTCTGCTCGGACTCACACACCGCGCAGGGCCACGTCGCCGTCGGCAACTCGGCGCAGCGCCTGCTCGAAGGCGGTCGCACGGCGGTGGCCGTCGCCAGCGTCGGTCTAGCCGAGCGGCTCGAGCACGGCGGCGTGGAGAAGATCGTGGCCGTCGGCGCCGCCGAGGGCGGCGCGCGCGAGAGCGCGCAGGCGCTTGCCAAAGGCTTGGGGGCGACGGTTGCCCCGGTCGTCAACAACGAGGTCGATATGATCGTGATCGACTCGCGCGCCGACGCTTCGCAGGGCCGGGTGTCGCTGAGCTCCTCCGCCGAACACCTGATCGAGACCGCCACCGCGCCGGTGCTCGTCGTTGCTCGCGGCGTCGCGCTCACCTTCGACGACCTAAGCGCAGTCACCGCGGTGTAAGCGGGATCCATCTGGCCGTTGCGCGTCGTGCGTCGCCCGGGTGCTATCGGCTGCGCCGGCCGCGCGCTCGCGCGATGCGATGGCGGGCGAGCGCTGCCAACAGGTCCAGCGAGCCGCCCAGCAGGTGACCTGCGGGGCCGGTCCACAGCCACGCCTCCGCGCGGCGGTGAAGCGGTGCGCGACGCGGTGAGCGGGGCCGGGTCCTCATCGGGCGGCACGGTATCGTGGCGAACGTGCCAGCCGCCGTGAAGACCAGCGTCACCGAGCTCGGAGAGTCGCGCGTGCGACTCCAGGTGGCGGTCCCGCCGAGCGAGGTCCAGCACAGGCTGGAGCGCAAGGCGCGGCAGCTCGGGCGCGAGCTCAAGCTTCCGGGCTTTCGCCGTGGAAAGGTGCCCGCCCCGCTCGTCATCCAGCGGGTCGGACGAGAGGTGGTGCTCGAGGAAGCCGTGCGCGACGCGCTCTCCAGCTGGTATTCCGATGCGATCGAGAGCTCCGGGATCGTGCCGGTCGGTGATCCGCAGCTCGACCTCGGCGAGCTACCCGGGCAGGGACAGCCACTGGAGTTCTCGATCGAGATCGGCGTGCTGCCCAATGCGCAGCTCGGTGAGTACCTGGGCCTGGAGGTGGCCCGCCGCGAGCCGGCCGCGACAGAGGAGCAGATCGAGCAGGAGATCGAAGGGATGCGCGAGCGCCTGGCGCGGTTGGAGGTAGCCGAGCGCCCGGCGGCCGTTGGTGACTTCGTTGTCGTCGACTACGTGGGCTCGCTCGCCGGCGAGGCTGACCTCGACGGTGAGCAGCTCTGGGAGCCGTTTGCCGGCGGCGAAGGGCGCGATCAGCTCGTCGAGCTGGGCGCCGGCAACCTGATCCCGGGGTTCGAGGAGGGCATGCTGGGAGCGTCCGCCGGCGAGACCCGCACCGTGGCGCTCACGTTTCCCGCTGAATACGCCAATCAGGAGCTGGCCGGCCGCGGTGCATCCTTCGAGATAACCCTCAAGGAGGTCAAGCGCAAGGAGCTCCCCGACGTGGACGAGGACTTCGCGATCGACGCGGGCTTCGACGACCTCGAGCAACTCCGCGAGGACATCAGCTCGCGCCTGGCCGAGCAGGACGAGCAGAAGCTCGCGGCCGAGTTCCGCCAGGCCGCCCTGGACGCGGCGGTGGCGAACGCGACCGTGGCGCTCACCCCCGAGCTGATCGCAGCAAGGGCGCGGGAGATGTGGGAGCGGTTGCTGCACTCGCTCTCGCACCGTGGCATCTCCCGCGAGGCCTACCTGCAGCTGATCGGGCGCGAGGAGGCCGAGATCCTCACCGAGATGCAGCCGGAAGCGGAGCTGGCGCTGCGCCGCGAGGCGGTCATCACCGCGGTCGTCGCCGCCGAGGGGATCGAGCCCTCCGAGGATGAGCTGCTCGCGGCGCTCGCTGCGACCGCCGAGCGCGACGGCGCCGACGCCCACAAGCTGCTCGGCGAACTGCACAAAGCGGGTCGACTGGAGGAGGCGCGCGAGGACCTCGCGGCCCGCCAGGCGATCGACGCGATCGCTTCCGCGGCCAAGCCGATCCCGCCCGAGCAGGCGCAGGCGCGCGAGAAGCTGTGGACACCGGAGAAGGCGCAACAGGCCTCCGCGGCGCTGGCGCAGGCCGATCGCGCAGAGGCACCGGCCCAGCTGTGGACACCCGATCGCTAGCCTTCTAGAGGAATCCGGTCGGCGAGGCGAAACAAAGGCGAGGACTATGAGCAGGAGACGAGGACTATGAGCCCGCTTGTCCCGATGGTCGTCGAGCAGACCTCGCGCGGCGAGCGAGCCTTCGACATCTACAGCAGGCTGCTCAACGAGCGGATCATCTTCCTGGGGACCCCCGTCGATGATCAGATCGCCAACCTGATCGTCGCGCAGCTCCTGCACCTGGAGTCAGAGGATCCCGAGAAGGATGTCTCGGTGTACATCAACTCCCCCGGCGGCTCCGTATACGCCGGCCTGGCGATCTACGACAC
>JBOGXX010000120.1:0-2440 GCA_050696475.1 Solirubrobacteraceae bacterium
GGCCCAGCCTAAGCGCCGAGCGCGGAGAGGTCAGAGCCCGCGTCGCCGAGCGCCGCGCGATCGGCCTCCCCCAGCTTCATCCCCCCGGCAATCAGTCGCCTGGCGTGATCGAGGTCGTCGGAGCGCCCGAACGTGAGCGCGGCCTTCACAGCGCCGTCCTGCAGGTACCAGGTGGTGAACGAGCGCTCCTGCATGGATCCGCGCACGATCTCCTGGTCCCAGTGGTAGGCGGGACCCACGTACTCGAGCTCACCCCAGTCGCCGAGAACGGAGAAGAAGTAGGGGACAACGTCGTGTGCGACATCGCGTCCGAGCATGTTCAGAGCGGCGGTCTTGCCGTGGTTGAAGGCAACGTCCCAGTGCTCGATGCGCACGGGCGCGCCGCCGTGGAGGACGGAGTCGTATTCGCAGATGTCCCCCGCGGCGAACACCCCGGGCACGGAGCTTTGAAGGCGCGAGGAGCAGCGTAGGCCCCCGCGCTCGCCGATCGCAAGGCCGCCTCGCTGGGCGAGCGCGATATCGGGCGAGACGCCGGCGCCGATCACGACCGCGTCGGCCGCCAGCTCCAGACCACCGCGGGTGATGACCTTGACGACGCGCCCACCGCCGGCAGCTGCGCCGGCGCCGCTGGAGAAGCGCTCGAGCTCGTCCTCGCCGTGGATCGTGATGCCGTGGTCTTCGAGCAACTGCTGGAAGAAGCGCCCGGCGCGCTTGCCGAAGCCGCGTTCGAGCGTGACTTGCTCCTGCATGACGATCGTGCAGCGCTTGCCCATCATCGTCAACGACGCGGCGACCTCGCAGCCGATGTAGGAGCCGCCGATCAGCACGACCTCCTCCGCGTCGGCTACGCCGTCGCGGATCGCGTCGGAGTTGCCGAGCGTGCGCAGGTAGTGGATCTGTGCGAGCTCGCAGCCGTCCACGTTCAGCCGCCGCACGGTTGCGCCGGTGGCGATCAGCGCCTTCTCGAAGGCGACCTCCTCCTTGGTGGACAGCTTCGCCGTGCGCGCCTGCAGATCCAGGTCGGTGACGCTCGTGCGGGTCATCAGCTCGATGCCCTGTTCACGCCACCACTCGTCGGGGCGAAAAAGCGGCTGCTCGCGAGTCTCCTCCCCGCGCAGATAGCCCTTGGAGCAGTCGGGGCGATTGTATGGCGGGTCGGGCTCGCGCCCGACGAGCAGAACCTCCCCCTGCGCGCCTTCCTCGCGCAGCCAGCGGGCGCAGTTGGCGCTCGCCAGCCCGCCGCCGATCAACAGGTAGTCGACCTTGCGCTCTGCCATGTCCGGGACCTTACAGGCCCGGCGGGTGGCGCACCGACCAGTGGGCCCAGGTCGGGATTTCATCGAGGACCCGCCAGCGCGGGCCGTTTTCGTAGCGGTTGGGACCGATGTCGGTCCCGTTGTGGCTGGTATCGAGCCTCAAGCCTGCGATCACGATGAAGACGTGCGCAACCGGGGCGGCGCTGGCGTAGATCGTCACCCACCGGCCGGGACCGGGCGCTCCCCAGTCGACGTAGTCCTGGGCGAGCGGGTTCTCTTTGACGATTTCCGACAGCGGCCGGATGGCGGCCCTGTAGAGGACGTAGTTGACGGTGCTGGAGCAGTCCTCTTCGAGGGCACCCAGCGGGTCGGGATGCCCGCCTGGGCCATAGGGGAGGTCTTGGAGCTCGTTTCCGGCTACGAGCATCGCCTGAACCGTGGCCGGCACGCCGGCTGGGATCAGGGCTACGTGGCCGTCCGCGGGCGCGAGCTCTGCTCGTTCGCCGGGGATGAAGCGAACCGGTGTGGAAGTCTCACCTGCGAGGCTCAGATCTGCGCCTCTCGGAGCTTCTTCTGCTTCGGCGCCGGCGCCTGGAGAGCGCGGTTCCTCGCCGGCGCTGGCGACTGCCGGGCTGCTGTAGCGCGCGGCCCACTGCTGCACCTCGGTCACGTACCAGTCGGCGTGGTTGTAGGCGAAGATCGCCTGGCGGTAGTTGCCCGGGGCGCCTGAGGCCCTCAGGTAGTTGGCAGCTCCATAGATCGCATCCGCGGGATCCCACCGATCAACGCGACCGTCGCCGTCGCCGTCGACGCCGTAGCGCGCCCAGGTGGAGGCGATGAACTGCATCGGCCCGCCGGCGCCGGCTGAGTTCACGATGCCTTCGCGTGTACACGAGGGGGCGGGGTCGGCTCCGTTGTCGCACTCCACCTTGCCGATGCCCGCAAGCACCGCCCAGTCCAGCCCATAGCGCTGCGCGGCCTGCTCGTAGAGGCGTAGGTAGAGAGGCGGTATTTCCCGCAAAGCCAATGCCGATACGCCCTCCCCGCCGGCGTCATCGCCGGCAACCCCCGCTGCGCCCGTGCCGAGCGACGCGCCCGCGAGCGCTCCAAGCAACGCCACGAGCGCAAGCGCCGCCACCGCGCAGCCGAACCCCGCAGCGGCGATCACGCGGACGCCTGTGCCC
>JBOGXX010000121.1:0-10792 GCA_050696475.1 Solirubrobacteraceae bacterium
GCGCGGACACGCCGGCTCGGCCGGGGCGCGCGGCGCCGGCCATTAGGCTGCTCGCGCCGTGAGCACCGTCGATGCATCGCAGCTGCTGCGCCCCGGCCTCCTGGAGGGGCTTTCGATCGTCCTGGCTGGAGCGCCCCGCGGGATCGGTGGCGCCGTGGTCGCCGGCGCGGTGGCGGATGAGGTCGCCGGCGCGTGTGCCGGGCTGGGCGCGCGCGTGCTCGAGCTGACACTCGATCGCGATCGCGATCGCGAGCCCGGCGCCGAAGATCGCGCGCTCGAGCAGGACGTGGATCGTCTGCGTGGCGAGGCGGATGGGAGCCTCGGTCTGCTCGTCGTCGACGGCGCTGGGCTGTTCTGCCATGCTCTCGCCACCGCTGAAGCTGCTGCGGCGGGGTCCGAGGCGTCCCGCGCAGCGCTGCGCGTATGCCTGGCCGCGAGCTGGAGCGTGACCCGCGCGATCGTCAACCGGGCGTTCCTCCTGGACGGACATGGCGGGCGGATCGTCTACCTGGCGCCCGCCGCAGACGCCGGGGATCTCGCGTCGGGTGCGCGCCGGGGCTTGGAGAACCTCGCGCGCACGCTGTCCATCGAGTGGGCGCGCCACGCGATCACCACCGTCGCCGTCGTGCCCGCGTCAGGATCGCAGGGCGAGGCGGCCCGGCAGGTGGGCGCGCTCACCGCGTATCTCGCCTCCCCCGCCGGCGCCTACTTCTCGGGGTGCCTGCTGGACCTGTCCGCGGCGGGTGCTCTCGGAGGTGCTGTGAGCGAGCAGCGTTGAACCATCTTCGGAGCTGGCTGCGCCTCAGCCGCTCATCCCTCCGAACAGCCCGCCGGTGATGTGCAGGGTCTGCCCGTGCACGTAGTTCGACCACGGCGAGCACAGGAAGAAGATCCCTCCCGCGGCCTCCTGCGGCGTGGCAGGGCGCCCCAGCGGGATCAGCATCGAGGCCATCTGGCGCATCTGCTCGGGGATCCCGAGCTGGATCTTCTCGCCGTCCTTCTCCATCGTGTTCTCGTCGACCTTCGCCTGTGTCAGGCGGGTGTCGATGAAGCCGAAGGCGACGGCGTTGACGTTGACCTTGAACTGGCCCCACTCCTTGGCGATCGTTTTCGTGAGGCCCACCACGGCGGCCTTGCCGGCGGAGTAGTTGGCCTGCCCGGCGTTTCCGAACGTGCCGGAGGTCGAGGAGACGTTGACGATCTTGCGGAACACCTCCTTGCCTTCCTCGCGCTCCTGCTTGGCGGGCTCGCGCAGGTGCGGCGCGGCCGCGCGGATCACGCGGAAGGGCACCACGGTGTGGATGTCGAGCATCGCCTGGAAGTGCTCGTCTGACATCTTGTGGACGGGCGCGTCCAGCGTGTAGCCGGCGTTGTTGACGATGATGTCGATCTTGCCGAACGCGTCGATCGCCTTCTGCACGAGCGCCTCGGGTGTGCCCGGCTTGGTCAAATCGCCCGCGAACACGGCCGTCTCGCCGGTGATCTCACCGGCTGCCTGCTCGGCGACGTCGCCGTCGAGGTCGTTGATCAGGACCCGGGCGCCCTGCGCGACCAGCAGCTCCGCGGTCGCGCGTCCGATTCCGCGCGCCGAGCCTGTGACGATCGCAGCCCTGCCGTCGAGTGCTCCCATAGCTTTCCTGTCTCCTTCGATTGATCTGGGGGCCGAAGTTATATAGAGGTCCGGTGGGCCTCGCCGCACCGCCGGGGCGTTCAGCCGCGAGACGCACGTGGGGGGCCCGCAAGGACCCCCCACGCAGCTCGCCGGACTTCGACGCGGCCGGCTCTAGGTCCTGATCTCGACGCTCGACGCGGCGGTGTTCTCGAGCGTCAGGACCAGCGTCGAGGCGCTCGGGGCGCTCCAGCTGGTCCCTGAGGTTTCCGAGAGTTCGCTGTACAGCGCCTGTTCACTGAGCGTCGCGTTGATCTTCGTCTGGCTCGCGGTGCTCGGCGCGCCGACGTCGCCGGTCTGCACTCCGGAGACCGACCCCGTGATCCTGTACAGCGTGCTCGCGCCGCAGCCGAACTCCGCCCAGTAGGGCTGGTGTTCTGCGCTGGAATAGTCGATCCAGGCCTGTTCGCCGATTTCCGTCTTCACGGGGCCGAGCAGCCTCGTGTCCAGCAGGTTGGTCGTGATCACGCCCGAGCTGCCCGAGGGCGTCCCGTCGGCGCCTTCGCTCGCGCACTGTTTGCCAGCCGTTTCACAGCCCGTGAAGGTGAGCCGATCGACGCCGCTCTGGGTGCCGGTGACTTCACCGCGGGCACTGGTGGCGGAGCACGTCACGACGCCGGAGCCCAGACCGGGCGTTTCCAGCGTGACCGCGCCGCCGCTGGAGCTGTAGCCGGGGCCGGGCGCCACTTCGTAGCCGCCCTTGCCCGCCTTCGCCGACTTCGTCGTGCAGCCGGCGTTGGTGTAGTCGCCCTTCTTCGCCGCCACGCATTTCGCCGCCGGCCCGGGGAACCATTCGTAGGCTCCCTTGTGGTCGGGCACGCCTTTCTTCTCGGCGACGCTCGTGCAGCCGGCGTTGCTGTACTCGCCGGCCTTCTTCGAGGCGCGACACTGCCCGTATTCGAGCTTGCTCGGAGCGAGCGTCGTGAAGCTCTCGTTGGCGCTCGTGCTCGTGCCGAGCGAGTTCGTCGCGACGATCCGGTAGTCATACGGGGTGCCTTCCGCCAGCCCCGACACCGGCGCGGAGACCGAGTTCCCCGAGCCGGGCGGCGCCACGCACGCCACGCTTGATCCATAGGCTTCGGTGGTCCCGTATTCGAACTTGCATTCGCTCAGCGCGTAGCCGTTCGGTTCGACCGCGCCCGTCATCCGCGCGGAGACCTGCGAGACCAGCGACGCCGGTTCCGCGGTGACGGTCGGCGCCGCGGGTTCGTGGGGGCTGATGTGCAGCACGTACGGATTTTCCGGACCGGACATGAGGGCCGTGAACGCCGGGGCCAGCACCAGCCCTTCGAGGCCTTCGCAGCTGATGCTCGGAATCGTCACCGTGCCGGTGAAGCCCGGGCCGGAGCTGAGCAGTTCGCCCAGCGTGAGCGTGGCGCTCAGCGAGAATTCGACCGGTTCGGAGGTGTGGCACTGCGTTGGCAGTTCAAGCCCGGAGCTGCCCGCCTTGGTGATGCCGAGATCAGCCTTGGTGATCACGTGCAGGGTCAGGCAGGTGCCGGCGAAGCGCTCGCCCACGCACTGCGAGGCGGGCGCTTCCACGAGTGTCCCGTCGGCGGGGCCGACCTGCGTGAACGTCACCCCGACCGTGGTGGGAACGAGCCCGAGCAGTTTCAGCGAGGCGCTGAACGGCGGGACGAAGATTTCGCCGCTGGTGGAGCCGTAGATTTCGGTTGGGGTGCTCGTGAGCACGCTGATGCCGTTGTAGGTCGAGCCTTTCGGCAGCACCACAGGTTCGTTGAGCTTCTTCGGCGTCAGCGATCCCCAGACGGCCCAGTTTTCGAACTTGTACGGGATTTCGATCGCGCTCGCCGCCGCGGACGCGAACAGCACGGCCCCAAGTGAGACGAGCGTTACGGCCACTGCTGCGATGCGGCGATTCCTGCGGGTCATTTGAGAAGTCCCCTCCCGTCGATCCCTGATGTGGTCCAAAGCCCGGATTTGCCGGCCGACCGCTGCGTCGGCGCGGGGAGGGTATACCCGTCTTTGCGCAGTTCAACCCTGAAACTATGAGAAATCTGCGTTTTACGGCGATTTGCAGGAGCTCTCAGCGCGAAATCACGCCGAAGTCCTGCGTGTAGATCGCGCCCCGCTGACCGTGCGCGCGCGAGCCGAGCGGGTGCGGCGAGACGCCGATGCCGGTTTCCCGGTAGCGCGGGTCGAGGATGTTGGCGCGGTGCCCGGGCGAGGCCATCCAGGCGGCGACGATCGCGCCCGGGGTGGCCAGCCAGAGCGTGCCCCAGGCGATGTTCTCGCCGACTTCGAAGCCGAGCTGCCTGCTGGAGAGGTAGCCGACCGCGCGCATCCGCGCGAGTGGCGTCTGTCCGCGCGGGCCGACGTGGTCGAAGTAGTCCTCGAACGCCATGCTCCGGCTGTGCGCCTGGGCGGCCCGCCTGAGGCGGACGTTCGCCCGCAGCGGACGCTCGCCGTGGCGCGCGCGTTGGCGGTTGACCAGGCACAGGGTTGCGGCGCGAATCGCCCGGATGTCGGTGGCCGAGGGCATCAGCGCGGCGTTGGCGCACGCGTGGCGCGCCGTGGGCGCCGCCCGGCCGGCGCGCGCCCAGGCGTTGGCGCTCCCCGCTGCCAGGAAGGATGCTGCCAGCATGCCCAGGAGGACGACCCGTCGAGGAGCCATGCGGCCGGTATCGGGCGCCTGGCGCGCAGGCTTGAGCAGTGCAAGAGAGCTCTGGACAGCTTTGCGAGGGCGCGCTCGCGCCGGGGCCCGCCCGGCGCCCCTTGGGCGCTACAGGCCCAGGACGCGCCCGAGGATCTCGCGCATGATCTCGTCGCTGCCGCCGCCGATCGGGCCCAGGCGTGCGTCGCGCGCGGCGCGCTCGATCGAGTACTCGCGCATGTAGCCCGCGCCACCGTGGATCTGCAGGCAGGCGTCCATCAGCTCGAAGCACGCGCGCTGGGTGAGGAGCTTGGCCATCGTCACCTCGCGCAGCGGGTCCTCGCCGGCGACGAACCGCCGCAGCGCGTCGTAGGTGACGCAGCGGCAGCCGTACACCGAGGTGGCGAGGTCGGCGAGCTTGTGTTTGATCGCCTGGTGGCCCGACAGCGCCCGCCCGAACGCCCGGCGCTCGCGGGCGAACTCGGCGGTGCGCTCCCACGCGAGCTGCATCGCCCCGACCGCGCCCAGCGCCATCGCCAGGCGCTCCCACTGGAAGTTGGCCATGATCAGCTTGAAGGCGCCGTTGAGCTCGCCCAGCAGGTTCGCCTCCGGCACGAAGACGTCCTGGAAGCTGATCGTGGCCGTGTCCGATGCGTGCCAGCCGAGCTTCTCGAGCTTGGAGGACTCGACGCCCTCGCCGCGCTCGACGATCAAGAACGAGATCCCGTGGTGCCCGCCCTCGGGGGTGGTCCGGACGGCGGTGAGGATGAAGTGCGCGCGCACGCCATTGGTGATGTAGGTCTTCTCGCCGTTGAGCACGAAGCCTCCGTCGACCCGCTGCGCGCGCGTGCTGAGCGCGGCCACGTCCGAGCCGGCTCCCGGCTCGGTGATGCCGAGCGCGCCGATCTTCTCGCCGGCGATCGCCGGAGCCAGGAAGCGCCGCTTCTGCTCCTCGGTGCCGAACTTCCAGATCGGCGGCGTGGCGATGTTGACGTGCGCGCCGATGCCCGCCGCCGTGCCGCCCGATCCGATCCGCGCCAGCTCCTCGCAGAGCACCGACTCGTGCAGGTAGTCGCCACCCTGCCCGCCGTAGGCCTCCTCGTACTTCAGCCCCAGCAGTCCCTGGGCGGCCAGCTTTCCGAAGACCTCGTCCGGGAACCAGCGCTCCTGCTCCCAGCGCTCGGCGTGCGGCGCGAGCTCGCGCTCGATGAAGCCGCGGATCGACTCTCGCAGCTGCTCGTGCTCGTCGCAGAAGGGCGGTGTGAGAGCCGTCATCGGTCCGATCCTCTCGTCGTTTCCAGCCAGGCGAGCTCCAAAGGTAATTGGTAATCTGGTGGTATGCGAGTTACCGTCGACTCGGTGGGACGGGTCGTGATCCCGAAGCGGCTGCGCGAGGAGCTGGGCGTGACAGGTCCAGCCGAGCTCGAGATCGCCGCCGTGGACGGGGTGCTGGAGCTGACGGTGCCGGATACGCCCGCGTGGGTGGAGGAGCGCGACGGGCTCGCGGTGATCGTCACCGAGCAGCCGCTGCCACCGCTCGAGCAGGCGACCGTTCGCGCCGTGCTCGAAAGCGTCAGGAGGTGATCGCACCGGATTCGAGCGTGGCGATTGCCGCGCTGAGTCAGTGGCACCCGGCTCACCAGGCATCGCGGGCGGTGCTGGCGTCCGACGACCGTCGGCTTGCAGGGCACGTCGCCTTCGAGACGGCGTAGCTTATGAGGCGATGGGCGCCGATGTCGCCTTCCTGGACCCCTGAGCGCAACCGGGCCTACAGCCCGTAGGAGCGCCCGATGACGTCGAGCATGATCTCGTCGGTGCCCGCGCCGATCCGGTTCAGGCGCATGTCGCGCCACACGCGCTCGACTCCGTACTCGCGCATGTAGCCGGCGCCGCCGTGGATCTGGATGCACTCGTCCGCCACCTCGCAGGCGATCCGCGCGGCGTGCAGCTTGGCCATCGAGATCTCGCGCACCGGGTACTCGCCGTTGTTGAAGCGCCACGCGGTCACGTAGACCATCTGGCGCGCGGACTCGATCTTGGTGGCCATCTCGGCGAACTTGTGGCGGATCACCTGGAACTTGCCGATTTCGCGGCCGAAGGCCTTGCGCTCGTGGGCGTAGGCGAGCGTCTTCTCGAAGCATTTCTGGGCTCCCGAGACGCAGCCGGCGGCGCCGATCAGGCGCTCGCCCCGGAGCTCCCACATGATGTGGTAGAAGCCCTTGCCCACCTGCCCCAGCACCGCCGAGTCGGGAACGCGCACGTCCTGGAAGGCGAGCAGCGCGGTGTCCGAGGCGTGCATGCCGAGCTTCTCCAGGCGCTTCTCGCGGATCACGCCCGGCGCGTCCATCGGCACCAGAAACAGCGTGAAGCCGTCGTAGCCGGCGTCCGCGTCGGTCTTCGTGACGAGCACGATCACATCGGCGCGGTGGCCGTTTGTGATGTAGGTCTTGGAGCCGTTGATCACGTACTCCGCGCCGTCGCGCGCGGCGCGTGTCTTGATCCCCGAGACGTCCGAGCCGGCGTCCGGCTCGGTGATGCCGAGGCACAGGATCTTCTCTCCCTTGATCGCGGGCTCGGCCCATTCGCGCTTCTGCTCCTCGGTGCCGAACTTCAGGATCGGCGGCATCGCCATGTCCGTCTGCACCGCCAGGCCCATCGCCAGCCCGCCCGAGTTGGCGTTGGTGATCTCCTCCGCGAGCACCAGCGCCGTGTAGTAGTCGCCGCCCTGCCCGCCGTAGGCCTCCGGCTTGTCCAGGCCGAGGAAGCCGAGCTCGCCCATGCGCCTGAAGACGGAGTCGGGGAACGTCGTCTGCTCCCATTCCTCCGCGTGCGGCGCCAGCTCCTTGAGCGCGAAGCTGCGGATCGACTCGCGCAGCGCTTCGTGCTCCTCGGTGAAGATGAAGTGCTTGCGCTGGCTCTTGAAGTCCGGCTTGACGACGCTCTCGGCTGTGGCGGCCATGTGGGGTCTCCTTGCTGTGTGGTCCCGCGCGCGGGGCGCGGCGGCGGGTCGGGCCGACCCGGACGCTAACGCAGGCTTGTCCAGAAGTAAACAGTAGAGCTACTTACTTTTTGCTGAGTGGCGCCGGCGTCGCGAACGGTTCGAGCTCGGACGAGGCCTCTCGGCGGCGTGAGCGCGAGCCAGCGCGAGCGGGACGGGCGATCCCAAGGATCAGGCGCTGGCGTCAGCTGCCTGTCGCCAGCTCGAATGGATCATTGGTCTCCCGCGGCGCCCGGTCAGCCTGGATACGCCTCCTCTCGGCAAGGAGGATCGGCTCGGCAACGTAGTAGCGACCTCGGGTGCGGCCAACGGGCGCCACCAGCTTGGCATCCACCAGGGAACGGAGGTCGCGGCTCGCCGTTAGGCCAGAGATCTCCTCGCCCGCCGTTATCTCCATGATCAGCTTGTAGGTGCTGTGGGTCAGGCGCAAGCCGTATGCGGCCTCGGCCAGGGCGCCGGTCGTGCGTTCGGGAAGATGATGCGTATGCGCCATGCTCGCGCAAGCCTCGTATAGGCGCTCGGTCTCCCGGACGCGGCGCAGCTGCGTCCTCGCCTGGAAGTAGTGGGCTCTGAGGCAGTATCGGAGCCATGGACGGGCGTCGTGCTGTGGATGCCAGTGACCTTGGCCGACCCCTCCCAGCACCTCGTAGTAGCTCTCGGTATTGCGACCCAGATACTCCTCGATGCTTGACAATACGGGCGCTCTGATCTCCTCCCGGGCGAGAATCAACGTTTGGAGGGCGCGTCCCATGCGCCCGTTGCCGTCCCTAAACGGGTGCACCATGACGAGGTTGAGATGAGCCATCGCGGCACGGGCCAGAACCGGCGCGTCGCTCTCTTCCAGCTCCGAGATCATCGCCGCGACCAGCTCCGGCACCTGATCGAAGGACGGTCCTTCATAGGTCTGTTCGCCGGTGGACTCACGGACAACGTGGATCTCCCCAGGACGCCAGCGCCCCGGGTCCTTGTCCAGTCGATGTTTGAGCATCATGAAGTGCAGCGATTTGAGAAGACCGGCATCCACCTGGGTCGCCGGGTCTGACACGACCTGGAGCACATATGTCATCGCATCGCGATAGCCGTTCAATGCAAGGCGCGTCTCCTCGTCGGCGCTCAGCGTTGGCTCGTCATCGACCGCAGCGATCACGTCATCCAGGCTGGCGTCATAACCCTCGATGCTGTTCGAGCCCTGGACGGCGCGTGCGAAGGACATTCGGCGGAGTGTGCCGTACCAGCGGCGCGGCTCAGGGTTGACGTAGTCCCGCAGTTCATCGCGGACACCGCCGATCATCCCGAGCACCGCGACCTCGACCGGTTGCAGCTTTGGGGTTTGAAAGACCAGACTCACGATAGAAGCATTCTATCATCCTATCGTGCCGATGCAAGAATATATCTATCATTCTCTCGGCAGCCAGGTCGGCGTGGCTCGAAATCAGCTTCCCGACGCCGGGGGGCTTTGAAGCGCCGCGGGGGCCGAACTGGCCCTCGGCCTCGCTGGCCTCCAGCATCGAGGACACGCTGCTGGAAGGCCCGGCGGAGCTCAAAGCGTAGGCGGGACTCGGAGGGGGGGACTTCTGCTTATTGACTTCCCGCAGTAGGCGAACGCACAGCGGCAGCTGCTTGATGGCCTTTGTGTTTGCGATCCATCACAAGGGCGCTGTATAGAGTAGGAGTAGATGACGACTGAGATCAAGCGCGAAGCCGCGCGAGACGCAGCGAGGCTGCTCAACGAGGTTTGGACGCAAGGCATTCCGGTCGATCCAGTGTCGGTCGCGAGGGCCGCTGGCTTGCGCGTGCTCGAAGACGGGTCGCTCGATCAGACCATCATGGGCGCATTGGTGATCCAGCCGAATCAAGACCCGACGATCCTTCTCAACGAAAACGATGGCCTGAATCGGAGGCGCTTTACGTGCGCACATGAGATCGGCCACTTCATTCGGCGCGGTAAAGGCAGCGCTGAGCCAGCGACGACAATCGACTTTCGCAACGGAACATCGAGTTTGGGAGGCGACGACGAGGAGATTTACGCCAACGAGTTCGCGGCGTGCCTGCTTATGCCCGAGGAGGAAGTGCGTCTGCTACGCAAAGACAAGCTCAGTGAGCTGGATCTGTCGATCCGCTTCGCGGTTTCCGTCGAAGCCATGCACTTCCGGCTGAAAAATCTCGGCTTGGCGTAGCTCCCGTGGTGTCGACCGACCCGGACAAATCGGCCGATTACACTGCCCCTACCCCGGCCGTAACTGGCGATGTCGTCCCTTCCGCCGTCGCCCGGGCAGAAGGGGCCATCCAGCAGGTGCTGGAGTCCGGAAGCGCTCGATCTGCCGATCCGCTCCCGCCCATCTCCGGAACCTGCCCCAGCAGGGGGAACATCAGCTCCTGCAACTCAAGAAGGAATACGCGACCTTCATCGCGCCCTCACCTTCGAGTTGGGAATCTCGAATGCTGTCTTTATCGCCTACGCGTGGGCCGGCAAGAAATGGGACCTCGATCCGGCAGTCATCAACGTCTGGCTCGGTGCGACCGTGGTGCAGGTGATCGGCGTTGTCCTGGTCGTGACGAGACACCTCTTTCCGCTGAGAGACCACCAACCAGACGTCACGGCGTGAGTTTCGTTAGGCCCTACGCCGAACTCTCCTAGGATGCGCTCAATGGCCACGCCTGCGCCAGAGCCGGTCCTCTACGACGTGGACGCCGCCACCGGCGTGGCGAGGATCACGCTGAACGACCCGGGCACGCGCAACGCGCTCTCGCCGGAGCTGCTCGGGGGCCTGACGGCGGCGCTGGCGCGCGCGCGCGAGGAGGAGGCTGTGCGCTGCGTCGTGCTGTGCTCCTCGCACGAGCGGACCTTCTCGTCGGGAGCGAACCTCGGCGGCTTCGGTGCGGACGCGCCGCTGGTGCACAAGCACTTCGCCTCCGAGCGCTTCGTGGAGGTGTTCAAGCTGATCGGCTAGCTGGGCAAGCCGACGCTGTGCGTGGCGCGCGGGCACGTGCTGGCGGGCGCGCTTGGGATCGCGCTCGCGTGCGATCTGATCCTCGCCTCCGAGCAGGCGAGCTTCGGCACTCCGGAGATCAACGTGGGGACGTTCCCGTTCATGATCATGGCGCTGATCTACCGCAACGTGCCGCGCAAGAGGGCCAACGAGCTGCTGTTGCTGGGCGAGCGCTGGAGCGCGCAGGAGGCGCTCGAGGCGGGGATCGTCAACCGTGTCGTGGCAGACGCCGAGCTCGACGCGCTCGCCGGCGATTGGGCGGGCAGGCTGGCGTCGAAGTCGCCGGTGATCATGCGCCTGGGCAAGGAGGCGATGCGCCGCCAGCTGGACATGCCGCTAGACGACGCGCTCGATTTCCTGCGCGCGCAGCTGTCGCTGGCGATGTCCACCGAGGACATCGTGGAGGGCGTGACGGCGTTCTTCGAGAAGCGCGAGCCGCAGTGGCAGGGCCGCTGATGGCCGCCACGCGCAAAGCGCCGAAGCCGGCGGTGGGGCCCGAGGCCCCCAAGCAGTCACTGCTG
>JBOGXX010000122.1:0-10554 GCA_050696475.1 Solirubrobacteraceae bacterium
GATGTGACCCTCGCCCACGTGGGCCGACAGGATCAGGACTCGCGCCGGCGTTCGCTTGGACACGCTAGGCCGGGCGGGCGCGCCGGTGGGCGGCCGCGGTCATCCATGCGAGCGGCCGCTGCCACAGTCCCGCCAAGGCGCCCGGCGGCGTGACGGTGTCAAACGAGGCGGCCGCGCGGGCCAGCGCCTCGGCGACCGGTCGGTGGCTGTAGCCGAGCTCGCCTTCCGCCTTGGCGCTGGAGAAGAACTGCGGCAGCCGAGCCAGGCGCACCTCGTCGGGGTTCAGCAGCTCGGCCTCAGTCCCCACCAGACCGCCCAGCCCGTCGAGGACGCTCGCGCAGGCCATCGCCACCGGGTAGGGCACACCGATCCGCGGCGCGGGCACACCGGCGCTCGCGCTGATCATCTCGAACAGCTCTCGCAGGGTCAGATTCTCCCCGCCCAGGATGTAGCGCTCCCCGGCGCGGCCCCGCTCGTAGGCGAGCAGGTGCCCGAGCGCGACATCCTCGACGTCGACCACGTTCAGCCCCATCGCCCGCAGGTAGCCCCACATCCGCCGCTGTACGACGTCGCGCACCATCTTGCCGGTCGGCGTCGGGCGACGGTCGCCGGGCCCGACGACGGTGGCCGGGTTGACGACCACGACCTCCAGCCCGGCCTGTGCCGCCTGCAGAGCGAGCTGCTCGGCCTCCCACTTCGTCCGCTTGTACGGCACCACCAGCTCCCACGCGGGCGGACTGTCGCGCTCGTCGGCGAGGCGGCCGGGAACCGGGCCGCAGGTGGCGGCGCTGCTGGTCAGCACCACGCGGCGCACGCCGGCGTCGCGACACGCTGTCAGCAGCGCGCCGGTACCGCCGGTGTTGACCGCTTCCATCGCCGCCGCATCGCTGCGCCGGTAGCTGTAGAGGCCCGCCACGTGGAAGACCGCGTCACAGCCGCTGAGCACCGCCCTGACCGCACGGTGGTCGCGCAGGTCGATCTGCAGCTGGCGGTCCACCTGCGGGATGCTCTCGGGGCGGCTGCGCGCGAGTCCCAGCACCTCGTGTCCGGCGCCGGCGAGCGCCGCTGCCACTCGCGAGCCGATGAAGCCAGTGCTGCCGGTCACCAATGCGCGCATCACCACACGAGTACCCCGATCCTGCATCAGCAAGCGTGACATGTCGGCCTACAGACCGTTGGGGACGCGGGGGCTTGGCGCACGGCGGGGGTGGGTACCCAGCGGAGTGCATGAGCGAGTTTCCCGTCAAGGAGCGCACGAGCGAGTCCGTCGTCGTCGGCGCTGCGCTGGCGCGACCGAGGCGAGCGCGGCGCGGCTTTGTGGGGCCGGAGGGCGTGCTTGCGGCAATCCGCGAATGGACCGAGCGCTACGGCGAGACGCCACGAATGGCCGACTGGGATGTCGCGCGCGCGCGGCGCTCGAACCAGCCGTGGCGGGTCGAGCGATACCTCTCCGGCGACTGGCCGAGCCTGGGCACGGTCCTGCACCACTACGGCAGCCTCAACGCGGCGGTCAGCGCCGCTGGGCTGGTGCCGCGCCGGCCCGGGGGCCCCGCCGCCGGCAAGCTGCTTCGCGTCCAGAACTGGCGGCGGCTGGCGGCCAAACGTGCGACCAGCTTCGAAGGTCGCCACCGCGAGATGCTCGTCGAGCGCGTGCGCGCGGTCGCGCAGGCCTCCTGCCGGGCTGACAGCGAGCTGCTGGTCGGCTGCCTGCTGGATCTCGCCGCCGTGGCGCTGGGCTGGGCCGATGAGCTTCGCCTGGGCGACCCTTCGCCGTTCTCCGTCGCAGTCGCCCGCGGCGAGCGCGACGGTGGCGGCGCAGAGGGCCTATTCAGGCCGCCCCGCGCCGGCGGCCAGGAGCGCGCCCGCCTGCGGGCTGCGGCTTACAGCCAGCGAGCCGCCGAGCGAGACGACGACGCCGATCGCTAGGACGGCGCCGCCGAGCGGGGTCGTGCTCCACTGCTCGCGCAGGAACAGCGGGGCCAGGGCGACTGGGAGGAAGTTGGGGATCACGAACGTGACCGGCACCACTCGCGTGGCACGATCGCGTTGGAAGGCGCTCATCTGCCCCAGCGTCGCCGCCAACCCCGTCACGGCGGCGACCGTCAGCCAGCCGGCGCACGCCAGGTAGTCGCCGAGGCGCATGTCAGTGCTGAGCGCGTTGATCGCCAGGTTCGCCGCGGAGAAGCCTGCGGCGGAGGACAGCAACAGCAGCACGATGCCGACGGGACGACGTCTCAGCAGGTAGGGAGCGAGCGCCACCGCAGCCACGGAGCCGATCACCAGCGCCACGCTGCTCGTGCTGCGCTGCTCGCCGTGACCGGACGGGCCGCCCCAGGCCACCAGCGCGAGTCCGGCGACGATCGCGAACATCCCGACCACCTGCCACAGGTGTATGCGTTCGTGCAGCAGCGGGCGACCGGCGGCGAGGAGCAGCAGCAGCCCCAGGCCCAGCAGCGGCTCGACGACCACAAGGGGCGCACGCGACAGCGCGAGCACCTCCAGCGGAACGGCGAGATAGCCGAGCGCGGTCCCCGCGAGCCAGCGCGGGCGTCGCGCCAGGCGTGCCAGCAGTGACAGCCTGAGCGAGTGGCGGGCTGGTATCTCACGGGCGTCGAGCGCCTGCAGGATCACGCCGAGGTTGAGCAGCGCCGACGCTGCGCATGCTGCTATCACACCGAGCTCAAAACCTGACATCGCAGATCACGCTACCGGTGCCCGGCCGCCGGCGAGCCTGCTCCGCTCGATCGCTGCGGATGAGCGTGCCGCCGCTGATATGCGCGGCTTTGTCTAGGCTGTTGCAGCAGGTGTCCCCGCGACCGTCGCAGTCGAGCACTCAGCCGGAGCTCGTCGACCTGCTGCATTTGGGCAGCGCGAAGGTGATCGGCGTATGGCGTCTCGGCGATGTGCTCGTGGACCCCGGTCCGGGCAGCTGCCTGGATCGGCTGCTGCCCTCGCTGGAACGCCACCCGCCGCGGGTGCTGGCGCTGACGCACATCCACCTCGACCACGCCGGCGCCACCGGCTCGTTGCTGACGCGCTTCCCCGACGCGGAGGTGTGGGTGCACGAGCGCGGCGCGCCGCACATGATCGATCCCTCCCGGCTGATGCGCAGTGCGGGACGGCTGTACGGCGCTGACATGGAGCGCCTGTGGGGAGAGATGCTGCCGGTCCCCGCCGATCGCGTGCGAGTGCTGCGCGGCGGCGAGACGCTCGGCGACTTCGAGGTCGCCTACACCCCCGGTCACGCCTCGCACCACGTCTCCTACCTGCACCGGCCCACCGGTGTGGCGTTCACGGGCGACGTCACTGGTGTGCGAATAGACCCCGCGTGCACGCTCGCGCCGACGCCGCCGCCCGACATCGACCTGCGTGCTTGGCGTGCCTCGCTGGAGCTGATCGAGGCGTGGCATCCGCGCAGCCTCGCAGTGACGCACTTCGGGCGCTACGGCGATGTTGAGCAGCAGCTGGGCGCGTTGCGCGAGCAGCTCGACTGGGTGCAGCGGCTCGTGAAGGACGATGATCAGGATGAGGCGAGCTTCGTGGCTGCCATCAAGGCGATGGTCGGCGATGCGAGCGCCCGTGATCTGGCGCCCGCGTACGAGCAGGCGATGCCGGCGGCGCAGAGCTACCACGGCCTGACCCGCCATCTTCGCGGCGATCAGACGCCGTGAAGCGAGACGGTGGGCGAGCGCTGTAGCCTTGCGCGCTCGTGCACTTCAGGATCACTCCTCACTCAGCCGCGGCGCCGCCCGCAGGTGCGCTCGAGTTGCTCTGGCAGCACTTGGGTGCCACCCGCGATGAGGTCTCGTTTGAGAAGGTGGGCGCCGAGATCACCGCCACCACGGGAGAGGACGCGCCGGTGTCGATGACGCGCGACGAACGCATCCACATCGGTCGCCACGTGGTGCTGGACATTCTGACGGAGGTCTGCGAGGCAGCTCCGGATCTCAGGTCTGATTGGTTTGCGGTCAGTTCCGAGCCGTAATCCCGGCGGCGCTCGCTGTCGCGCTCGTTCGGCTGGAGTCGGGCCGTGACCGCCGCGCCTGGGACCTTCCCGGAAATCAGATAGATCGCTACCCGGTCAGGACCTGGGCAATCGATGCGAGAGCGCCAGCGAGAACCCGCAGCCCGCCATCGGCGGGCGGACCTCCACGAGCACCGCCGATCGCCCGAGGAGCAGGGTCGCCTGCGCGCGCGTGCGCTGCTGACGGCGCTCGCCCTCGCCGCCGGTTGCTCGGACGCCGTCACCTACGTCTCGCTCGGCCATGTCTTCACCGCGAACATGACGGGCAACACGGTGCTGCTCGGGATCGCGATCATCGCCGGCAGCGCCGTGGGCGTCGCGCGCTCGGCGTGCGCCGTTGTCGGCTTCTGTCTCGGCGTGGCGCTGGCCGCCCGAGGCATCGGCGCAAGACGTGGGCGCCTGTGGTCGCGGCGCGTGACCATCGCACTGCTCGCCGAGGCGCTCACGCTGGCGGCGCTCGCGAGCTGGGCCGCCGTGCTCGGCACCGCGGGCAGCCAGGTCTACTGGATGATCGCGCTCTCGGGGGTGGCGATGGGCGCACAGAGCGCCGCCGTGCAGGCTGTCGCCATACCCGGCGTGGCGACGACCTACATCACCGGGACGCTCACCGGCGCGGTCGCCGCAGCGGCCGCCGGCACCGGCAAGGGCGAGACTCAGCTGGAGAGCCCGGCTACGCAGCGCCTCGCGGCGGCGATCTGGATCACCTATCTGGCGGCGGCGATCGCTGGTGCCGCCGGCGCCCGCGTGGCAGGCGCACAGGCGATCTGGATCGCCGCCGCCGCCGTGGTGGGCGTCGTCGGTGTCGCCTTCCGTCACCGGCACGCGCTCGCGACGCCCGCGCCGAGTCCTGACCTGCTCCGCTAGCCACGAGCGCGTCCCGACTCGTTTCGGGGCCTCGTTGACAGGCAGCGAGACCGCCGGCAAGAGCGCATCGGCGAGCTCGCGGGAGCAAACCTGAAGCAGGTCGTGCTCGAGCTCGGCGGCGGGTCCGAAAGCGGCTCAGGCGCGCTGGATGGTTTCCTGGCGCGATGCGACGCGGGCCCCGAAAAGTCTTTATGCTTGATCGACGCGGGTTCTAGCCGGACCGATGGTTTGGGACGAGCTGTGAGGCGCGGGCAGTGCGCACGGATTATCCGTCTCTCTCCTCTCTGCGCTCCGCCCACCCTCTGGAGAGGGGCGAGAACAGGCTGGCCATGTCCAGCACTCAAAGCGAGCGCCCCCTCGGAGAGCGCTCCTCAGCGATCTCCAACCTGATCGTGGGGCTCGTCAGCGAGTACACCGGTCGCGGGCCCACCAAGGCTCGCACCTACATCACCGATGACGTCATCACGGTGATCCTGCAGGACACCCTAACCAAGGGTGAACGCAGCCTCGTCAAGGACGGCAAGGGTGATCTGGTGCTCAGCATCCGCCTGTCTTTCCAGGGCGCCATGCGTACCGAGCTGATCGACGGCGTCGAGCAGATCATGGGACGCAAGGTCCGTGCGTTCATGAGCGCGAACCACTTGGAGCCCGACATTGCGGCCGAGACCTTCGTGCTCGATCGGCTCACCCCGCAGGACGGATTGGTCTGAGGCCGCGGCGATCGAGGACGGCTGGCGTTTCGCGGGCGCAACCGCCCGCTTGGAGCTCTGAGAAGATCCGCCCGGTCGTGCGCTTCGCACGCTCATGGCGGCTTTACGGCCGCTTCAAGATCAGCGACGCTCCCCCCGGGGCTCAGCGCACGCGAGAGCTGTGGATCAAATGGCGTCCGCGCGCTATCCTTTTCGCGGTCAGCCTGCTCGCGCTCGACGGTGGGCTGTCAACAGGCAACCGACGGGAGGCATCCCAGGCAGATGGCTTGGGGCACACCGCGGCCACGTGAGGAACAGCAACCCTTTGCGGAGGTCAGATGTCTGAGCGATTTCCAACCTGGAGCGAAGTCCCGGCAAGGCTTTCAGGACACGCGTTTTCAAGGCGGGCGCGATGAGCACAGATCTGCGATTCGGCCAGCTGCAGGTCCAAGACGACGCGCAGTCCACCGGCCACACGCTGTCGCTGAGTGGAGAATTGGATCTGGCGAGCGCTGCCGAACTGGAAGCTGCGATTGTACGCCTGTGCCGCGACGGCGCACAGCGGATAGTTCTCGATCTCGAGGCGTTGACGTTCATCGACTCGACCGGGCTGCGGGCCATCCTTTACGCCATCGAGATGTGTGCCGCACAAGGATGCGGCTTCCACATCACCCCTGGCCCGGTTCAGGTACAGAGGCTGTTCGCCGTCGCAGGCGTACTCGACAGCCTGCCGTTCGTTGCGGTCGAGCGCGCGTCGCCACAACAGGACGAGCGGCGGCCAGCGTGACAGATCCGAGTGCGTGCCGGCGAGCGATCGGGGGCCAGCCAACGAGCTCGCCGGCGTGGTGACGGCGGTGTCTGGGGAGAGCCGCGGCGGGAGAGATCCGTTCTCGCTGCAGCTCGCCGTTGGCGGCGGGCGCTACACACTCGTTCTCGGCGGCGAACTGGACATGGTCGCGAACCGACCGCGGAGCGCTGCACCTGGCGCACGTGATCCAGCTCGCTGAAGGCACCTTTCCGCGAAGCCGACGCGGGGACTCGAACCCCGGACCCCCTCCTTACCATGGAGGTGCTCTACCAGCTGAGCTACGTCGGCGCGAGCCACGAATCGTAGCGTGAGCACCGAGCTCGGCTCCACGCTGTCGGCCGCACTTGACAGGTGACTGTTAGGTCACATATGCTCCAACCGTGGACACCGTGTTCAGAGCACTCGCCGACCCCACGCGCCGCGGCCTGTTGGACGCGCTGTACGAGCGTGACGGGCAGACGTTGAGCGCGCTGGAGCAGCGCCTGCCGATGACGCGGTTCGGTGTGATGAAGCACCTGAACGTGCTCGAGGAGGCGGGGCTGGTGGTGACGAGGAAGCGTGGCCGGGAGAAGCTCCACTTCCTCAACCCGGTCCCCATCAGGCTCGTCCACGACCGCTGGGTGAGCAAGTACGCAGAGCCCTGGGCATCCACGCTCAGCGAGCTGAAGACACGACTGGAGGAGGACGAGATGGACTGGCAGAGCAGCGGCAAGCGGCCCTGGACGGCTGGGCCGACGGAGAAGGTCTTCGAGGTCTACATCAAGAGCACGCCCGAGCGCGTGTGGGAGGCGATCACCGACAGCGAGCTCAGGCAGAAGTACTCATTCGGCGTGGGCATCGTCTCGGACTGGACCCCCGGCTCGCGCGCTGAGGCTGTGCACCCACGGTCGCAAAGCGTGATCAGCGAGGGGGAGAACCTCGAGGTGAAAGCGCCGCACAGGCTCGTGCAGAGCTTTCGTGCGCTGTGGAGCGATGAGATCGAGGCGGAAGGCACCTCAAGGGTCACGTGGGAGATCGAACCGGTCGGCGACTCCTGCCGCGTCACCGTCACCCACGACCAGCTCGCGCCGGACGCCAACGGTGAACTCTATGGCGGCTGGCCGATGGTCCTGTCGGGGCTGAAGACCCTGTTGGAGACGGGCGAGCTGCTGACGACGCCCGGATCGCTGAGGTACTCGCAGGCGGGCGAGTGGGTCGCCTGAGTGTCAGCGCCGGCACGGCCATTCGCTCGCCCGCTCCGGCCTACGCGAGCGCGGCGTATGCCGCGGCCTGGATGTCGCGGTGCACCTGCGGCGCCTGCGCTGTCTCGAACATACGCTGCGTGAGCACGATCACCACCAGATCGCGCACCGGGTCGACCAGCCAGGAGGAGCCAAAGCCGCCGTCCCAGCCGTAGGCGCCGCTGTCGAGGACCGCCTGACAGAAGCCCCACGAGCGCTCGTGGAAGAACCTCGGACCGAGCCCTCCGTGCGCCTTCTGCGCCTCCGTGAGCTGGTCGCTGGTCATCTCCCGCACCGCCTTCGCGCACAGCACGGGCGCACCGCCGCCGAGCAGCATGCGCGCGAACGCGAGCAGGTCATCGACGGTGGAGAGGAGGCCGGCGCCACCGTCGGCGAACGTCGGCGCGTGGCTCCACGTGCCGTTCGGCTCGTCGGCCACGACCAGCCCGTCGGGAGTCGGGCGGTAGAGCGTGGCCAGGCGCTCGGTGCGCGTGGCGTAGAATCCCGTGTCGCGCATGCCCAGCGGCTCGAAGATGCGCTTGCGCAGCACCTCCGGGAACGAGCTGCCGGTGGCGCGCGCGAGCAGCACGCCCAGCACGGACGCTCCCGTGTTGTACATCCAGCGCTCGCCCGGCTGCGCAAGCAGCGGAAGCGTTCCGAGGTTGGCGATCCACGTGTCCGCGTCCGGTTGCGCGTTCGGGTTGGGCGGCCCCAGCGTCGCGAGGCCGAGCTCCTGTTCGACCGTCATGATCGGCCAGGGCATCGGCGAGGCGAACATGTCCGTGACCATGCCGAAGCCGAACGTGAACGTCAGCAGGTCACGGGTGGTGATCGCGCGCTGCGCCGGCACCGTCTCCTCCAACGGCCCGTCCATGCGCGCCAGTACGCGCCGGGCGGCCAGCTCCGGGAGCAGCCGCTCGACGGGCTCATCGAGCCCCAGCGCGCCCTCGTCGATCAACGCGAGCGTGGCCGCGGCGGTGATCGGCTTGGTCGTCGATGCGATCCTGAAGATCGAGTCGCGCGCCACCGGAGCGCCGCCCACCGTCAGGCTCCCGAGCGCCTCCACGTGCACCTTCTCGCCGCTTGCCACCAGTGCCACCAGGCCGGGCACGAGCGTGTCGCCCACGTGTCGCTCGGCTGTGACATGCAGCCGCTCGATGCCCTCGTCCGTCAACTCCCCAGCCATCGGCGCCGATCGTATCCCAAGCTCGTCGAGCGCCGTCGGGCGGGGCGTTCGCCGGCGACGGCTCGCGCGCGCGAGGCTCCCAGATCGCCGGTCACCGAGTCGAGCGCTGACGTCTCGCCCCGGGTCCTCGGCGGCCGTCGAGCGGTCGAGCGAAAGGCATGGCGCTCAAGTCTGGAGCCGGATCGGGTCGACGCTTGTCTGTATGCCCGTATCCCGGCTCCAAGTTGGCGCTCCGCTCGAAGCGGTTCCGATCGAGTCAAACGAGCACATCGTGCGGGCGCGCAAGACCGCTGCGAGGACCCGCATCGCGGTGGGCCTGATCGGCATCTGGCTGATCGCGCTGCACCCGCAGATGACTCCGCATCCGGTGCTGGGCGCGCTCGGCTTCGCGACAATCGTGCTGACGGCGCTGGCGCACGTGCAGACGCGCAGGTCGTCGTGGATGAAGGTCGAGGAGTCGCTGGCCGGGGCGGCGGCGGTCCTGATCGTCGGCATGGGCGTCGAGCAGGTGACTGCGCTGACCCTGCTGTGGCTGACAGCGGTCGCCAGCGGCGTGATGGCGAGGGGCGGGCGCGTCCACTGGCTGGGCAGCGCGGTCGTGATCGGGGCGCTCGCGCTACCGATAGTCCGCTGGCAGCAGCTGAGTGGCGGCTATGCGGCGATGTGCGTGGCTGTGCCGGGCCTGCTGCTGACGTGTGGACGGTTGACGCGTGAGCTGAACTACCTGCTGCGTCAGGCGAGCCGCCAGGCGGAGAACGCTGAGACGCTGCTGCTGGCGGGAGACATCGCCGCGCGCATGAGCCAGCGCAGCGAGTCGCCGGCGATGAGCGAGCCGCTCGCGGCGCACGCGGAGCGGAGCTGCTTGAGCGCGGCTGAGCAGCAGAGCGCGCGCGAGGCGCTCGCCGGCCTGATCCGCGGGGAAGGTCTGAAAATGGTCGTCCAGCCGATCGTGGACATCCGCACGTGCACGGCCCACGCGTACGAGGCGCTGGCGCGCTTCGGGCGCCCACGCGAGAACAACAGCCCGCTGCACTGGTTCGCGCTGGCGGAGGAGCTGGGCGAGCGTCCGGCGCTGGAGCGCGCGTGCCTGCGTGAAGGCCTGCTGCTGCTGGCCGAGCGCCCACCAGGCACGAGCGTTTCGCTGAACCTCTCGGCGCCGGTGCTGCTCGAGCAGGAGACAATGACGATGCTGCGTGACGCGGGCGACGGCCTGGCGGACGGCCTCAGCGGGCTGATCATCGAGATCACCGAGGAGACGCTGGTGCACAGCGACCTGGAGCTGGCGAACGCGATCGCGCCGTTGCGCGCGCGGGGCGCCCGCCTGGCGGTGGACGACATGGGCGCGGGATATTCGGGACTGCGTCAGATCACCACCGTGCTGCCCAGCTACCTCAAGCTCGACCGCTCGCTGGTGACGGACATCGACAGCGACCCCGACCGTGCGGCGCTGGTGGGAGCGCTGGCCGGCTACGCAAAGCAGGTGGGCAGCCTGCTGGTGGCCGAGGGCGTGGAGACGGAGGCGGAGCTGAACGCCATACGCCGGCTGGGCGTGCCGCTCGTGCAGGGCTTCTACTTCAGCCGCCCCGCGCCGCCGTGGCCCGAGATCAGCACGGGCTCCTCGACGCAGAGCGCTGCGCGGGCGCCAGCCGCACACCTCGCTGAGGGGCGCGCGGCCGGCGCGCTCGCCGTCACAGGCGCGCCCGTCGCGATCGATGGCGTCGCTACGCCAGCGGCGGCCGGCGCGCTGCACCCGGCCGCTTGAG
>JBOGXX010000123.1:0-5354 GCA_050696475.1 Solirubrobacteraceae bacterium
GTGCCGCCTCGTCGCAGTGCTCGCGCTCGAGCGCGAGCAGCTCGGCGTCGGGGTCCGGACCGGCGGGGTAGTCGCGCCCGGGGCAGCATGCGAGCGCGAGCGGCGAGTGACCGTCCCACGGCGCTCCCGGGCCGGTCGTCACGTCCAGCGCCACCCGCCGCCCGGCCAGTTCGATCGTGAGGTAGCGGTGCACGTCTAGGAGCCCCTCCTCGGGGATCGTCTCAGCGATCGCCGCGCCGAACAGCTCGAGCGCCCGAGCACGGTTGAGACGGTGGACGCGGTGCACGAGTGCCGGTTCGGTCTGCGCGAAGCGCTGCGCCAGCACCTGGGCGAGGAACAGATGCTTGCCCGCGCTCGTGCCGCGCGCCTCCAGCAGCATGCTTTCCACGGTCGGCTCGCTCGGCAGCCCATAGGGGAGCGCGCGCATCGCTTCCACCAGCTCGACGAGCGAGCTGTCCGCGCGGAACAGCGCGCCGAGAGCGGCGCGTTCGGCACCGCTGAGGTGCGGCCACAGAGCCTCGTAGCCGATGAAGTCGAACAGCTTCACACCAGGCCGCAGCGGCCCTGGCAGTCGCTGCAGGCGGTTGCTGGCGATGCCGAACGGCGGCACGTCCTCGAACGCGAGCTCCGCGAAGCCCGCCCGCTCGAAGGCCCCGCGAATATGGGGCACCAGATCCGGCGGCCGGCGGTGGCGCGTCCAGATGACGGTCGCCTCCGCGGCGCACAGCTGCCCGAGCTGCGCGATCGTGTTGGTGACGTCCGCGGCCGCGATGTTGCCGAACACCCCGCAGACGAGCAGCACATCGGCCGGAGCCGCACCGAGATAGGCGTCGGTCAGCGACGCGTCCGCCGCGACCGCTTCGACCCCCTCGAGCCCGATCGTGCGCGCGGCGCTCTGGGCGAGCGCGACGTTCTGCGGGTCGAGCTCCACGAGGCGAGCGCTCACGTCGGCGCGCCGCGGGTGCTCTGCGAGCACGCCGATGATGTCCTGACCCTGCCCCGCGCAGACGCTGATCGCACGGATCGGCCCTGGCGGCAGGCGCTCGAGCGCGTCCCGCAGCTGGCGCTGGACGACCGTCAGGCGCCGCCCCATCTCGGAGTCGGGATCCGCGTAGCCCGCGTGCCACGCGTGCCAGTCGACGGACGCCTCAGATGCGGTGTCTGCACCTGCCACGCGGGCGACTCTACACCGCCCCCAAGTCGTGACCGGGACCGTGGCGCGGGCCGATCGGGCGACTGGCGATCCGCCTTTGTGCCGATTTGCACCTTCGCCGGCTCATGTCGGCGAAGCTCAGGCCGATGATCTCGTATGCCTCACGCCATCCCGCGTCAGGACAAGCCGGTAGGGCGAAGTCAGGCACGACACCGGGCCGGCGCGGCCCGAGCTGGCGCGCGTAGGGCGGAGGAGGCCTCCACCGACCTCGGTCGGGCGTTTGAGCTGACCGCGCTGCTCGAGTCCGCGAGCGACGCTGTCGTCGCCATATCCCACGAGGGCGTGATCACCCGCTGGGGCGAGGGAGCCCGACGCCTGTTCGGCTACCGCGCCGCTGAGGCTGTCGGCAAGCCGATAACGATGCTCGCCCCCGCGGAGCGCTCGCACGAGCCCGGCGAGATGATCGAGCGCGTCGCGTCGGGCGTCCCCATCACGCGAGTTGAGACCGTGCGCGTGAGCAAGGACGCAAGCATCCTCAACGTGCTGTTGTCGGTGGCGCCGATCCGGGACGAGCAGCGCCGGCTCGTGGGCGCCGTCGGGATCTTTCGTGACCTCAGCGCGCAGCGCTGCGCCGAAGAGGCCCTGCGAGCGAGCGAGCAACGCTACCAGTCGGTCGTCGAGGCGTTGAGCGAGGGTGTCGTCATGCAGGACCGCGACGGGCGCATCCTCGCCTCCAACGCGAGCGCCGAGCGGATCATCGGTCCCGCCGCGCGCGAGCTCGGCGACGGCGCCGCGCAGCGCCCCCCGGCTTTCCTGCTGCGTGAGGACGGCTCCGAGCTCCGCATCGATGAGCACCCGTCGGCCCTCGCCCTGCAAACGTGTGAGCCCCAGCGCGGGGTCGTCGTGGGCCTGGACGGACCGGGGCTCACCACGCGCTGGATCTCGGTGAACAGCTCTCCTTTGGTGCTCCCCGGGGAGAGCGAGCCTTACGCCACCGTCTCCTCGTTCACCGACATCACCGAGTTGCGCCGGACCGTCGCGGAACTGCACGAGGCGAGGTTCGAGGACCTCAGACGGCTCGCGCTGATGGCCGAGTACCGCGACGACGACACGAACAAACACACCGAACGCGTCGCCGACGTCTCGGCGCTGCTCGCTCGTGAGCTGGGTCTCGACAGCGAGCTGGTGCAATACATCCGTGGTGCGGCGCCGCTGCACGACGTCGGAAAGGTCGGAATTCCCGACGAGATCCTGCTGAAGCCCATGGGTCTCACGCCTGGGGAGTTCGACGTGATCAAGACGCACACCGTGATCGGCGGGCGGATCCTCGGCGAGAGCCGCTTCCCGATCCTACGGATGGCAATGGAGATCGCCTTCACCCACCACGAGCGCTGGGACGGCAGCGGCTACCCGAGCGGCTTGAAGGAAGAGGGGATCCCGATCTCAGGACGGATCGTCGCCGTGGCCGACGCCTTCGACGCGATGACCCATGCACGCCCCTACAAGACCGCGCTGCCCGTCGAGAGCGCCGTCGCCGAGATCCAGCGCTGCCGCGCCAGCCAGTTCGACCCCCGCGTCGTCGACGCCTTCATGAAGCTCGAACACAACACGCTGGTCGACGCCACCCGCGCCTGAGCGCCACCTGCCCGTGGCGGATCCGCGGCGCTTGGCTCAGCGGGCGCCGGCGGGCGCCGGCTCGCCGCTTCGCGCTGCGCTCGCCGGCGATACGAGTCGTGCCGCCAGCGGCAGCCCCAGCAGCGACACGGCCGCCATCGCCAGGAACGCCACCAGCGGGTGGTGGACGAGCGCCTGCACGATCAGCGCGACGACGAGGCCGCCCAGGTTGCCCGCCATCCAGACGATCGCGCCCGCCGTTCCTGCGGCTGGGCCCGCGAGCTGCTCGGCTGCGGCCAGGATCACCGGCAGCGCCGGTAGCAGCACGATCCCGATCGCGACGATCGCCAGAGCACGCACGCCCAGCCACGGCGCCACGCCCAGCGCAGCGCAGCCGAGACATGCCACGATCACGACCGTGCGCATGAAGCCGCGCTCGGTGTTGCGGCGCGCGATCAGGGTCGGCAGCACCGCGCAGCCGATCACGCCGGCGAAGATCATCCCCACGAGCAGCCCGCCGGCCGCCGCTTCCGAGACGCCCGATGGCTCCAGCAGCGCCTGCAGCCACGTCGCCAGCGCAACGAACACGCCGAAGCCCAGGAACACCAGCCCGCAAAGCGTCCGCATCGACGGCAGCTGCCACATCGCACGCGCCGCGCCGCCCTCGATCGCGGTGTGCTCCTCGCTGTGCTGTCCGGGCCTGCGCAGCGCGAGCAGCAGGGCGATCGCGGGGATCACTGCCAGGATCGCCTCGAGCACGAGCAGCCGCTCGAGGTGGCCGTGCGCGCCGACGGTCGGCCCCAAGAGCAGCGCCAGCAGCATCCCCGCGAAGTTACCCGCGGTCCCCACCGCGATGCCGTCCGCGCGCCGCTCGGCCGGCAGGTACTCGCCCGCGAGCTTGCTGACCCCGCTGAGCACGATCGGCTGCGCCGTCGCCACGATGAGCTGTCCCGCCATCGCCCACGCGAACGTGCCACCGCCCAGACGCACCAGACCGCCCAGCGCCACCATCGTAGCCCCCGCCGCCAGCGCGGGGCGGAACCAGCGGTCGAGCAGAATCCCCGCAGGGATCGCCAGCGCCACGTACAGCAGCGGGAAGATCTCCGCCAGCCACCCGACTGCGCTCACCGAGACCCCGTAGCGCCGGCCGGTGGCCGTCGTGATCGCCGCGTAGGTCAGCCACAGCACCTGCGTCGCCGCGCACACCATCCCGTAGGCGATGATCACGCGCCAGCCACCGGCCTTCATGCAGTTGTGCCTCGCGGAGTCTTGCATCGGCTCCTTCGCCGCCTCGAACGCGGCGCGAAAGCCTATTGCACCCGCTGCGTGGGATTGTGCGTTCTGCGAGTGGGATCCAGCGCCCGCAGGCAGCGCGAGGGCTCGCCGCCGCCGGCGCTCCGAGGGCGCGCGACGGTCGCGCATGAGGGCGCTGCCCGGGGCGCGGCCGCTGGTGCGCAGGTGTATGCTTCCTGCCCCTGGAAGGGGGATCCATGGCTGGGTGAGGCTCTCTGGGAGTTTGGCGCTGGCCACAGCAGCGGTTTGCCTTGTCGCAAACTTTCAGACCGACAAAAGGAGACGACATGTCCCTCAGCCTTCGTAGAGCGTCGCGAGCGCGATCAGGCCGCCGGCGCTCGGTGGCGACGGTAAGCGCCCTCGCGCTTCTCACCTCGCTGACGATGGCGGCTGGCGCCGCCGCACAGACGCAGGTGAACATCGTGAGCCAGGGCGAAGCGCCGGGCGGCGTTCCCGCCAACACCCACTACTTCAAGACGATTCAAGAAGCAGTGAATGCGTCGAGCGCTGGGGCCTATGTGCTGATCGAGCCGGGCACCTACGACGAAGAAGTGACGGTCACCAGCGCCCAATCGGGCATCTGGATCAGGGGCATGAACCGCAACGGGGTGATCATCGACGGCCAGCACAAAGTCGGCAACGGCATCGACATCATCGATGCAAACAACGTATGGGTCGAAAACCTGACTGTGCGCAACTTCGAATTCGGGGAAGACTGCGGAGACGAAGAGTGCGGCAACGGCGTCTGGTGGGACGGTCGAACGGGGGACGGGACGATCGGCGCCCACGGGTGGTACGGCAACTACCTGACCGCTTATGACACCGGCTTCAAGGGCGGCTACGGGATCTTCACGAGCGCTGAGACGGGAGGCGAGTTCGACCACATATACGCCTCTGGCTTCGCTGACTCGGGTTTTTACATCGGCGCTTGTCAAGAATGCGACGCTAGTGTAAAGAACGCGGTCATGGAAGACAATTCGTTGGGGTACTCCGGCTCAAACGCCGGCGGGAGGCTGACGATCGAAAAATCGACGTTCGCGCACAACACGGTGGGATTCTCCACCGACTCGGAAAACCCGTATGATTCGCCGTCCCCGCAAGACGGTGAATGCAACAGGCCCGAACAGCCCAGCACTCCGACGCCGACGATCACCTCGACGCAGATCCAGCGGTGCACGATCATCCGCGACGACCGCTTCGTTGACAACAACAACCTCAGCGTGGCGCCCAACGGAGCGACCGAAATCGCGCCCTGGGGCGTCGGCGTAGAGCTCGCCGGCGACTACGCGGATCT
>JBOGXX010000124.1:0-11295 GCA_050696475.1 Solirubrobacteraceae bacterium
AGCGTGCTCACGCGATGGCCCTCGCGGCGCACCAGCAGCTCCGGGCTCGCCGCGACGAGCGCCGCCTCGCCGCGGCCCACGCAGAAGACGAAACACGACGGGAACTCCTCGCGCAGCACGCCCAGCAGCGCAGCCGGGTCATACGCCCGCGGCGCGTGCACCTGCACTTCGCGCGCCAGCACGATCTTCTCGATCATCCCCGCCCCGATCATCTCCACCGCGCGCGCCACCGCGCCCTCGTAGTGCTGAGGGGGCATCGCGCCGGCGAGCAGGAAGCGGCCCGTCGGCGCCGGGTCCAGCAGCGCCAGCGGCCGCGAGCGCAGCCGCGCCAGCCGGCTCTCCAGACCCGCCAGCAGCTGCTCGGCGACGTCATCCGGGCGCGCGAGCGCCGCGAGCGTCATGCGCACCGTCGCCTCCCCCCCGCGCTCGCTGCGCACAAGCGCCACCTCCGGCACCGTCAGCGACGCCGACGGGAAGCCCTGCCAGTGCGGCGAGGCGCCCCCGTCGGGTGCGAAGGCGAAGCCTCCGACCGCCACAGGGCCCCCCCCTGCAGGGTCCTCCGCCGGGTCCGACACCGCCGCCGCCGCCAGCGAGCGCCAGCGATCGGCCACCAACGCGAAGCGCTCCGCGCCCGCGGCCTGCAGGCTGGTCGCCTCCCCCAGCGCCGCCAGCGCCGCGTGGCCGCGCTCGGGCTGCTCGAAGGCGAACCAGCGCTCCCCCGGCAGGCGCGAGGCGCAAACGACCGCCGTCGGGTCGACGTCCGCGGGCAGCGGCAGCGAGATCGTCGCCAGGACCTCCCCGCCGCCGCGGCGCGCGCGCCGGAGCGCCAGCGCCAGGCGCGCGGACAGGCGCTCGCGATCCTCGTCGCCAAGGCGGAAAGTGTGGTGGCCGGCGCCAGCGAGGCTGGATGCGGAGCGCGCGAGCGTGCCTCCCGAGATCTCCCCGTCGGCGCGCACGCTCACCCTACGTCTCGCTGCGCCCCCGCGAGATCGCGATCTCGCCCGTGCGCATCATCTCGATCAGCCCGAAGGGCCTGACCATCGTCTCGAACGCCTCGATCTTCTCCGTGGTGCCCGTCACCTCGAGGATGACCGCGCGCTTGGTCACGTCCACGACCTTGCCTCGGAAGATCTCAGCGATCTGCATCAGCTCGCCGCGCTGCGCGCCGTCCGCGGTGACCTTGAACAGCGCCAGCTCACGCGAGACCGTGTCCGCCGGCTCCAGGTCGCGGATCTTCAGCACGTTGATCAGCTTGTGCAGTTGCTTGGTCACCTGGTCGATCGGATGCAGCGCGCCGTCGACGGTGAGCGTCACACGCGAGACCTGCTCGTCCTCGGTCGGGCCGACTGTGAGCGTGTCGATGTTGAAGCCGCGCCTGGCGAACAGGCCGGCGATGCGGGTGAGCACACCCGACTTGTTTTCCACGAGGATCGACAGCACGTGCTTGCGGCCCGTGCGCCTGTTGGTCGATGCTTCCAGCTCCTCGAGGCTGAGCGGCTCCTTGGTTCCCGGTTCGCCCATGATCGTCTCCATCACCCCACCATCTCCCGCGCGGCCTGCCCGGCGGGGATCATCGGATAGGTGTTCTCCTCACGTGTCACACGCACGTCCACGAGCACCGGGCCCTCAATGGCGATCGCGCGCTTCATGTCCGCCACCAGCGTGTGCTTGTCGGTGAGGCGCATGCCGGTCACGCCATATGCCTCCGCGAGCTTCACGAAGTCGGGGAACTCGCCCATGTCCACGTGGCTGTATTTGCCGTCCCAGAACAGCTCCTGCCACTGGCGGACCATGCCCAGGTAGCCGTTGTTCATGATGAACACCTTGATCGGGATGCTGTTCTGGGCGCACGTAGCCAGCTCCTGCGCGTTCATCTGCACCGAGCCGTCGCCCGCGATGCAGCACACCAGCTGGTCGGGAGCACCCACCGCCGCGCCCATCGCCGCCGGCAGGCCGAAGCCCATCGTGCCGAGGCCGCCCGAGTTTATCCAGCGCCGCGGCTCGGAGAAGTCGTAGTACTGCGCCGCCCACATCTGGTGCTGGCCGACGTCGCTCGTCACGATCGCCTGCCCGCCCGTCGCCTCGTAAAGCGCGCGGACCATGTACTGCGGCTTGATCTCCGCGTCGGCGGAGTCCTCCCATCCGAGCGGGTGCTTGGCCTGCCAGCCGGCGATCCTGTGCCACCACGCCTCCAGTCGCGCCGGGTCCGCGCCGAGCGCGCGATACTCGATCGCGAGCTTCGAAAGCACGTGTCTGGCGTCGCCCACGATCGGGATGTGCGCGGACACGTTCTTGGAGATCTCCGCAGGATCCACGTCGATGTGGATGAACTTCGCCCGCGGCGCGAACTCCGACAGCTTGCCCGTGATGCGATCGTCGAAGCGCGCGCCGACCGCGCAGATCAGGTCCGCCTCGTCCATCGCGTAGTTGGCCGTGCGGGTGCCGTGCATGCCGAGCATGCCCAGCCACTGGGGGTCCGGCGCCGGGAACGCGCCGAGGCCCATCAGCGTGCACGTCACCGGAAAGCGGTCGCTGCGCGCGAACTCCGTCAGCTCCGCAGCGGCTTCGGCGTTGATCACGCCACCACCCGCGTAGATCACCGGACGCTGCGCCGCCGCCAGCGCCTTCGCGGCCTGACGGATCTGCTTCTGGTTGCCCTCCACCTTCGGCTGGTAGCCGGGGAGACGCACGTCGGTGACCGGCTCGTAGTCGATTTCCGCCCGGGACAGGTCCTGCGGGATGTCCACCAGCACCGGCCCCGGACGGCCGCTGCGAGCGATGTGGAACGCCTCGTGGATCGCGCGCGGCAGCTCCTGGGGGCTCTGGATCATGAACGAGTGCTTGACCACCGGCATCGTGATGCCGAGCGTGTCCGCCTCCTGAAAGCCGTCGGTGCCCAGCAGCTCCGTGCGCACCTGTCCGGTGATGAACACCACCGGCACCGAGTCCATCATCGCATCGGTGATCGGCGTCAGCAGGTTGGTCGCGCCCGGGCCGCTCGTCGCGAACGCCACGCCCACCTTGCCCGTCGCCTTCGCGTAGCCCTCGGCCGCGTGCCCTCCGCCGGCCTCGTGACGCACGAGAATGTGACGGATGCCGCCGTGGACAAACGCATCGTAGGTCGGGAGGTTCGCTCCGCCGGGCAGGCCGAAGACGACGTCCACGCCCTCCGCCTTCAAAGATTCCATCAACGCATCAACCGCGCGCATGCCGTCGCCTCCCTTCTTCCATCTCGGGGCGGGGCAAGAACGCGCCACCGCCGTCTGTTCAAGGGCAAAAAGCCAGTGTACCAGTGGG
The DNA here is from genome assembly GCA_050696475.1 of Solirubrobacteraceae bacterium. Taxonomy (GTDB): domain Bacteria; phylum Actinomycetota; class Thermoleophilia; order Solirubrobacterales; family Solirubrobacteraceae; genus Palsa-744. Next base: position 3,298 of record JBOGXX010000124.1, read on the forward strand.
TTTTGCGCAGATCCGCCAGCGGCGCTCGAGGACGCCGTCCGGCGCCGCGCCGACGGCCACTAGGAGGAGCCGATGCCGATGCCGATCGCCAGGACGATCGCCCCGCCGACGGTGACGACGAGCAGCGATGAGCGCAGCGAGACCTCGAGGAAGCGGTTGCGGACCCAGGCGATCGCGAACAGCTCGAAGGCGACGACGCAGCCGGCGACGAGCAGCGCTTTGTGAACGTTGGGAATCAGGAACGGCAGCGTGTGAAAGACGCCGCCCAGCGTGGTCATGCCGCCGGTGATCGCGCCGCGCACCACAGCGGAGCCACGGCCGGTCTGCTCGCCGGTGTCCGACAGCGCCTCCGACCAGCCCATGCTGACGCCGGCGCCGAGCGCGGTGGAGAAGCCGACGAGCAGCGCCGTGTGGGAGCTGGAGGCGATCGCCGCGGCGAAGATCGGCGCGAGTGAGGAGACGGTGCCGTCGATCATGCCCACGAGCGCCGGCTGCACGACGCGCAGCACGAAGTCGCGCTCGTCGGCGAAGCCCGCCCGGTGGATCCAGCGGGCGAGGACCGACTCGTGCACGGGGTTGGCTGTGTTCGCCTCTGCGCTCATGGCAGCGACAGGGTAGGCGAAGATGCGGCTTAGGGCGGACTAAATCGGCTTAGGGTCGCCGAATTCGGGCTGTCCGCCGGGAGCGTCGAAACCGACCGGACGACTCAGCTCTGCGAGGTTGGCACGGCGGGCGTGCGTTCCCAGGACTCGGGCGCCACGGCGACGTCGGGGAAGTCGAACTCGGTGCCACAGCGGGTGCACAGCGCGTCATAGAGCTTGGTCACGCGCCCGCAGGTGGGGCACTGCCGCCGTAGCTCGTCGCGCTCGAAGCGGTAGACGATCGCGGCGAGCAGCCCGAACACCGGGACTGCTCCGGAGATCAAAAACCAGATCCAGAAGGAGCTGCCCTTGAGCTTGCCCACGATCGCGCCCGCCAGCGCGAAGCAGGTGGCGATGACGACGTAGGCCATCGGCCGCGGCGGTGCCTATAGCAGGATTCGCAACGCCCAGATGACCGCGACGACCGCGACCACGAGCACCACGATGCTGAACAGAAACGCCAGGACATGGAGGATCACGTGCAGCAGGAGCCACGCCACTACCAGCAGGACAAGCGCCGCAAGGGCGCTCCTGCCAAACGATCTCGACGATGTGGTCGTTGCCTCGTTCATGTTGAAACCAACGCGAATGTTAGCGCTCGGAAGGGCACCCGGACAGAAAGATCTACCCCGCCCGGCGCCACTCCCGTGACAGCGGCCGAGGCTAGGACGCTCTACCGAGCCGGCGAGCGGCGCCTCGGCGATGACTCAGACGCCCAGCTGCTCGTTCACCAGCCGCGCGACCTCGGTGCCGTCGGCGCGGCCCTTGGTCTCGCGCATCACGTGCCCGACGATCGGGCCGATCGCCCTGGCGTTGCCGTCGCGCACGCGCTGCGCCGCGTCGGCGTTGGCCGCAAGTGCCGCGGCGACGATCCCGGCGAGCTCCTCGCCGCCGTCCATCGCGGCCAGCCCCTGCTGCTCGACGATCGCCTGCGGCTCGCCGCCCTGGGCGACGAGCGTGTCCAGCACGTGGCGCGCGGCGCCGACACTGATGCGCCTGGCGGCGAGCATCGCCACGAGCCGGGCCAGCGCGGCGGGCTCCACGCGCGAGCAGAACGGGTCTGCGCCGCCGCCGCCGCCCGCCTCGCCTTCGTCGCTGCCGGCCTCGACGAGACGCGGCACGAGCTCACCGGTGAGCCAGTTGGCGAGCATCTGCGCCGGCGGGACGAGCTCTCCCTCCGAGGAGGGTGCCGCCGTGGCGATGAGAGCGGCATCGAAGTAATCGCCGAGCTCGCCGCGGAAGGCGAGCATCTGCGCGCTTTCGGCGCTCAGCCCCAGCTCGCGCCGCAGCCGCTGGGCGCGATCGGCGGGCAGCTCGGTCATGTCGGCGCGGGCGGCGTCGATCATCTGCTGGTCGATGGCCACGGGCAGCAGGTCGGGCTCGGGGAAGTAGCGGTAGTCGTGCGCCTGCTCCTTGGAGCGCAGCGAGGTGATCTGCGGGTGGGCGTTCGCTCGCGGGTCGAAGTGCAGCGTTTCCTGCGCGACGACGCCCCCCCCCTCGAGGATCTCCCGCTGACGGGCGATCTCGGCGCGGATCCCGCGTTCGATGAAGCGGAAGGAGTTCATGTTCTTCAGCTCCGTCTTGACACCGAGCTGCTGGCTGCCGGCGGGCCGCAGCGAGATGTTGGCGTCGCAGCGAAGCGAGCCCTCCTCCATGTTCACGTCGGAGACGCCGAGCTGGCGCAGCGTGGTGCGCAGCAGCTTCAGCCAGTCGCTCGCCTGCTCGGGCGTTCGCAGGTCGGGCTCGGTGACGATCTCCGCCAGTGGCGTGCCGCCGCGGTTGAAGTCGACGATCGAGCCCTCTGAGCCGTGGATGCGCCCGCTGGCGCCGACATGGGTGAGCTTGGCGGCGTCCTCCTCGAGGTGCACGCGGTGGATGCGCACCTCGCCGAGACGCCCGCCGCGGCACAGGGGCTCGTCGTACTGGGAGATCTGGTAGCCCTTGGAGAGGTCGGGATAGAAGTAGTTCTTGCGGTGGAAGATCGAGCGCGGCGCGAGCTCTGAGCCGAGCGCGATGCCGATCATCAGCCCGAAGTGCACCGCGCGCGCGTTGGCGACGGGCAGGCTTCCGGGCAGCCCGAGGCAGACCGGACAGGTGCGGGTGTTGGGCGGCTCGCCGAAGGACAGCTCACAGCCGCAGAACATCTTCGTCGCCGTGGCCAGCTGCACGTGGATCTCCAGGCCGATCACCGGCTCGTAGCGGTCCTCCTGCGGGGAGCCGCTCGACGGCGGCTGCGATCTGCCGGGCTGCTCAGACACGGGCGGGCGCGCCATCGAAGCTCAGGCCCCGCTCTAGCGCGTGAGCGGCGTCGAGCAAGCGGTTCTCGCTGAAGGCGGGCCCGGCGAGCTGCAATCCGACGGGCAGGCCGGCGGAGAGCCCACACGGGATCGAGACGGCGGGGATGCCCGCGAGCGACATGGGCACGGTGCAGAAGTCGTTGAGATACATGGCCAGCGGGTCAGAGGTCTTCTCGCCGAGCTTGAAGGCGACGGTGGGCGCAGTGGGCGTGACGATCAGGTGAACCCGCTGGAAGGCCTCGCGGAAGTCCTCCACGATCCTGGTGCGAACGCGCTGCGCGCGGCCGTAGTAGGCGTCGTAGTAGCCGGAGGCCAGCGCGTAGGTGCCGAGCATGATGCGCCGCTTGACCTCCGCGCCAAAGCCGTCGTGGCGCGTGCGCGTGTACATGTCCAGCAGATCGGTCGCGTGCTCGGCTCGCAGGCCGTAGCGCACGCCATCGAAGCGCGCGAGGTTGGAGCACGCCTCGGCGGGGGCGATCACGTAGTAGGCGGACAACCCGTGCGGCGCGTGCGGCAGGCGCACCTCGCTGATCTGCGCGCCGAGCCCCTCGGCCGTCGCCAGCGCGGACCGGAACGCGTCGAGGACGCCGGCTTCGATGCCCTCGCCGCTCAGCTCCACCGGGACGCCGAGGCGCACCCCGTCGAGGCGCTCGGCGCGGGGCAGCTCGATCTCGTCGGGGAATTGCAGTGAGGTGGCGTCGCACCTGTCGCGTCCGACCAGGTGACGGAGCATCAACGCGGCGTCGCGCACGTCGCGCGTGAGCGGGCCGGCCTGGTCGAGCGACGAGGCGAACGCGATCATGCCGTAACGCGAGACCGAGCCGTAGGTCGGTTTCAGACCGACGATCCCGCACAGTGCCGCCGGCTGGCGGATCGAGCCGCCGGTGTCGGTGCCGAGCGCCCACGGCGCGAGTCCGGCGGCGACCGCCGCGGCGCTCCCGCCGGAGGAGCCGCCGGGCACGCGCTCACGGTCCCAGGGGTTGCGCACCGCCCCGTAGGCGGAGTTCTCGTTGGATGAGCCCATCGCGAACTCGTCCTGGTTGGTCTTCGCCAAAAGGCTCGTCCCCGCGGCGCTCAGCCGCGCGACAGCGGTGGCGGTGTAGGGCGGCTGATACCCCTCGAGGATCCTCGAGCCCGACTGGCTGGGCACGCCCTCCGTGCAGAACAGATCCTTGACCGCCAGCGGCACGCCCGCGAGCGGCGTCGCGCCGGCGCGCCCGCCCGCGTCCTCGGTTGCGCCGGCAACCCAGGTGAAGCAGTTCAGGCCCTCGCCCGCGGCGTCGCGGTCGGCGGCGGCGCGCGCGCGGTAGAGCTCGAACAGCTCGCCGGCCGACAGCGATCCGGCAGCGATCGCCTCCGCGGCCCCCGCAACGGACAGCTCGAGGATCTCGCTCATGCCTGGGGGCTGGGGACCAGGAACCCATCGGAGCTGGCGGCGGGCGCCTGCGCCAGGGCGACCTCGCGCGACAGGCACGGGTGGGGCTCGTCGGGGCGCAGGGCGCCGGTCATCTCGACCACATGCGAGGTTGGAGCGACGCCCTCCAGGTCAAGCTCGCCGATCTTGGCGACGTGGTCGAGCACGGCGGAGAGCTCGCGGGCGATCGGCTCGATCTCCTCCTCGCTGATCGCCAAGCGCGCCAGCTGCGCCACGTGCAGGACATCATCGCGTGAGATCACAATGGCGCCGATTCTAGAGATTGGGCCGCCGACAGCGGCCGCGGCGCCGGCACTCCCGAGCGCAGGCGCGACGTCGCGCCTGGGCGCTCAGGCGTCCGTCAACCCGCCGACAGGATCTCGGATGCGGACGCCGCGGTGCTGGCGGCGACGCCGATCTCGCTGGTCGAGCTCGGGCCGACCCAGCTTTCCCCGCCGGATTCCGAGACTTCCATGTACAGCGCCTGCACGCCTTCGCCGGGCGCGAAGGTCGTCGTGCTCGTGGTGCTCATCACGTTGACGTTGCCCGCCTGCACCCCCGCCAGCGAGCCGGAGATCCTGAGCAGCAGGCCTTCGCAGTCGGCTTCGAGCATGTACGGTTTGTGTTCGTCGCTCACCAGCCGCGTCAGGACCTGGTGCGCCGCAGATTCGCTCGGGTCCGCGTCGAGCAGGTTCGTGGTGATCGCCCCGGGCTGGCCCGACGGCGTGCTGTCGGGGCCTTCGCTCGTGCACGCTTTGCCCGCCGCTTCACAGCCGGCGAAGCTGATCCGCTCGTGCGCGGTCTGGCCGTTGATGACGTCACCCGACGCGCTGCCGGCGGCGCAGGCGAGCTGCAGGCCGCTGAGCCCGGGCGCTTCCCAGGTGACGCTCCCCGTCGTCGAGGTGTATCCCGGCCCCGGCGCTTTTTCGTATTTTCCCTTCGGCCTGCCGTGCTTTTCATCGCGTGTCAGACATCCGGCGTTGTAGCGGCCGTGTTTCCCCACGTACTTGCACGAGGGGGCCGGGCCGGGGTACCACTCGTATTTGCCCTTGGTTTTCGGCGACGGGGTCTTGCAGTCGCGTTCGGTGTACTCGTTCTTCCCCTTCTCGAAGCGACAGGTGCCGTATGCCAGCTCCTGGGGCGTCTTGAAAAAGGTCGGTTTTAATTCGTTGATGCTTTCCGTCGTTCCCAGGGCGTTGGTGGCCTGGAACGTGAGCTGGTAGCCGGTGTTTGCGGTGAGCCCCGTCACCGTCGCCGACACTTCGACCTCTTCGTTGCCGGACCCGGGAAGCGTTGAGCAGGGCACGTTGCGTTGCGTTTCATAGTGGCTGACTTCGAAGAGACAGCTGGTGACTTCGGCGCCTTGCGGGATCACGTATGCACTGAGTACCGCTGAGGTGGGGCTCACGGGCAACGCGAACGGTTGTGATATCTGGGGCGGCCGCGGCAGCGTCGAGAGCTGGTTTGTTTCGCTGGTGATCTCGCCCCCCACCGCCTCGACGACGTGGACCGCGAAGTCGTACAAGCTCGTTTCGCGGAGTCCCGAAACGGAGGCCGAGACAGGCACCGGCGCGCTTCCCGATCCAGGCATCGGCGAGCATCCGACGCGGTGTTCCGACGGCGATTCGACGAGCCCGTACGTGAAGTAGCATTCGGTCACCGTCGCGCCGTTGGGGTTGACGGTCGCGTTCAGCGTCGCCGAATCGGTCCAGACGGACGTGGCCCGCCCGATGGACACGCTCGCCCCCGCAGCGAAGGCGCTCGGCGCCATGGCGGCGAGCGCGCACAGGGCCACCGCCAACGCGCCGAGCAGATGGACGAGCTTCGGCACCCCACGCCTCCGCATCGCTCCTGCCATCCCCATCTCCAGACCCCCGTGTCCCTTGGAAAAACGCGTCCAGACGCTACCTGAGCGAGCGCATACTGTCAACGTTGCTGCGATCGCGCTGAGCTAAGGCCGCGGACGGGGATCGGGGCGCACCGGCGGGTACAGCGAGGGACGTTCATCGCGCAGCGCCAGCCAGGCGCCCACCATGATCGCGACCGCCCCGGCGAGCGCCAGCCAGACACCGATGCAGGCCGTGGTCGCGTAGTCGGGGCGCTCGAACGCGCGCACGACGGCGGCGATCACCCCGATCAGCCCGAGCAGCACCGTCCAGACCGCGATCGACACCGGCAGCGCGGTGGTGCGCTCGGTGAGCGCGCTGACGGCTGTCGCCAGCCCCGCGCATGCGGCGGCGAGCAACAGCGCCACGCCCGGCCCGAACGTGTTCCACGCCGTCAGCTCGCCGCTCGGCGCCTGATAGGAGCGCACGAACAGCGACACGATCACCACAACCACCCCCGCGAGCGCCAACAGCTCGCCGATCCGCAGCTGCTTGACGTTCATGTCGATCCCCTCCCGGGCGTCTGCCCGGCGCTCATGAGATCTCGCCGTCCACCTCTGCCAGCAGCGACTCGAGCTGCGCGTGGTAGCGGGCGGCCTGCAGCGTGTTGCGCAGCAGCATCGCGATCGTCATCGGCCCGACGCCTCCGGGCACGGGCGTGATCGCGGATGCGACCTGCGCAGCCGCAGCGAAGTCAACGTCGCCCACGAGGCCGCTCTTGTTGCCCGCCTCCTCGGGGGTCAGGCGGTTCATGCCGACGTCGATCACCACCGCGCCGGGTTTGACGAAGTCGCCCTTGACGATCCGCGCCCGCCCGACGGCCACGATCAGCACCTCCGCACGCGCGCACACCGCGCGCAGCTCGCGCGTGCGGGAGTGGCAGACGGTGACGGTCGCGTTGCGGGCGAGCAGCAGCTGCGCCATCGGCTTGCCGAACAGGTTCGAGCGCCCGACGACGACCGCTTCCGCGCCCTCGAGCTCAGCCCCGGTGTCCGCCAGCAGCTCCATCACGCCGGCGGGGGTGCACGGTCGCAGGCCGGGGCGCCCGAGCGAGAGCAGGCCGGCGTTGACCGGCGTGAGGCCGTCCACGTCCTTCTCCGCGCTGATCATCCCCGTCAGCGAGGGTCCATCCAGGTGCTCCGGGAGGGGCAGCTGCAGCAGCACGCCGTTGACCGCCCGGTCCGCGTTCAGGCGCTCGAGCTCCTCGGCGAGGAGCTCGAACGAGCAGTCCGCGGGCAGCCGCCGGTCGAAGGGCACCATCCCAACCTCCGCGCACGCGCGCTGCTTGGCGCCGACGTACACCGCCGACCCGGGGTCCTCGCCGACGAGCACCGTCGCGAGGCCCGGGGCGCTGCCGTGCGTGCGCGTGAACCCCTGCACCTCCTGCGCGACTTCGCCGCGCACGCGCGCAGCGATCGCCTTGCCGTCGATGATCGTTGCGCTCATGCGCAAGATGCTATGCGTTCGGGCCCCCGGAGAAAGTGCGCTTCAGCGTCTGCTGACGGGGGCGTACTCGGCCATCAGCTTGCGCTCGGAGCCGTCGCCCGCGAAGCGCACGACGATCACGCCGCCCGGCTCGACGCCGGTGACGACGCCGTCGCCGAAGGCGGCATGTATGACGTCCTCGCCCAGCCGGAACCCCACTCCCGCCGGCGCGGGCTCGCGAACCGGTGTCCCCGAGGCGGTCCGCTCCGTCGTCCCGCGCTCGTACCAGCCGCCGCCGCCGCGCGCCGTGGCGCGGCGCGGCGTCGCTCCCACGC
>JBOGXX010000125.1:0-7402 GCA_050696475.1 Solirubrobacteraceae bacterium
ACGCGGTTCCGAGCCGTCAAGAGCGAGGCCACCGAGGTGTGAGGCCGCGCCGCCCCAACCGGAAGGCCCCCGGGCCGGAAGGGGAAAGGTTCCTCAAGCGGCTTGGACCGCGTCGCTTTTACTCTCCGGCGAAGCACCACTCGCCGCACGCCAGCGCCGGGCGGCTGCGCTCCGCCGCTACCAGCAGGGCTGGAAGCGCTTGCCGTTCAACGCCACGTTGAAGCGCGCACCCATGATCCCCGCGGCCCTGTCCGCCGCGCAGAACCTCGCCGTCGAGCGGTGGTACTCGGCATTCAGCACCGGCTTGCCGGCCGCGAGGTAGGGCTCGAAATCCCCGCATTCGCGGTACTGGTTGCACTGCTCGGTCAACGCACCGTCGAAGTACGCCAGCAGTTCGTGCGTCTGTTCGCCGTCGTTCTTCTGCAGCACCGCCATCCCCAGCGAGTGGACCTCTTCCGCCACCCACTCGTTGTAGGTCAGCTGCTCCTGCGCCGTCAGCGGGAACCCCGAGTCGTTGGCATAGCCTTCGATGTTGTCCGGCTCGACCGCTTCGAAGCCCTTTTCCTTACACATCTGAAAGCGCGCCGCCATGATCGGCTCGAGCACGCTCAACTGGCGAATGTCAAGCCACCTCTCCCCCGGCCAGCCGTTGGAGCGGCCCAGGACCGATTCCGGGAACTCGTCGTAGTCAGGACGGAAGTCCTCGGCCGTGCCCACGTCGATGTAGCAGATCACATGCTTACCCTCAGCCTTCAGGTCAGCCACCTCCGCGGCGCTGTTTTCAAAGCCGTCGATGTCATACGCCTGCACAGGCTCTGTGTTCTTGACCTTCCCCGTCAGCTGCCAGTACCAGCTCAGATGCTGAGGCATCACCCACCAGCCGCCGTCCGCGCGCGCCGTTGCCGCACCGACGCCGGCTGCCAGCGCCACGCAGGCCAGCGCACCCGCGAGCGCGAGCCCAATCCCCACCGCATCGAATAGCCGCCTCGGCATCATCCTCGACAATCCTAGACGCTGAGTCATCGCGACGAAGGCACCGGCGCCTGGGACGGGCGCCTGGGACGGGCGCCTGGGACGGGCGCCTGGGCCCGCGGCCACTCGAGCGGATGGAGATCACCGCGGACGGACCGGCTCGACGCCGGACGCGCACCGGCGCAAAGCACCTTCGCCCAGCAGTTGGGTGTCATACTCGCTCCTCGATGCGAGCGCTCGTGCAGAGGGTGAGCCGCGCGGCCGTAGGCGTCGACGGGCATCCGGTGGCCGAGATCGGGCCGGGGCTGCTGGTGCTGCTCGGAGTCTCACGCGACGACGAGCCCGCCGCGGCGGAGCGCCTCGCCGCGAAGGTCCACGCGCTGCGCGTCTTCCCGGACGCGCAGGGCAACATGAACGAGGCGCTCGGCGCGCGCGAGATCCTTTGCGTGAGCCAGTTCACCCTCTACGGCGACACACGACGCGGGAACCGGCCGAGCTTCGTAGCCGCCGCCCCTGCGCGCCAGGCGCTGACGCTGTATGAGCACTTCTGCGAGCGTGCCGGCGCAAAGCGCGGCGTGTTCGGCGCGCACATGCAGGTGGAGCTAGTCAACGACGGGCCGGTGACGCTGCTGATCGAGACGTAGCGCGGGCCGCCCGGCTTCGAGGCGCCGAGCGGCCTTCAGGGCGCGAGAGACCGAGCGGGCGAGAGACCGAGCCGATCGTGGGCAGCCGGGGCCGCGCTCAAGCCTCCACCGTGACTCCCTTCCAGAAGGCGAAGTGGTCCTTGATCTCCGCCGCCGCCTGCTTCGGCTGCGGGTAATACCACGCGGCATCGCGATTCACCTGCCCGTCGACCTCGATCGTCTTGTAGCTCGCCTCGCCCTTCCAGGGACAGATCGAGTGCGTGTCGCTGTCGGTGAAGTACCGCTCGTTGATGCTATCCGGCGGGAAGTAGTGATTGTCCTCCACCACCACCGTCTCATCGCTCTCCGCGAGCGTCGCCTGGTTCCAAGTCGCCTTCATGCTCGCTCCTTCTCGCGCGTTTGACTTCCGGACACAGCCTAGCCCGCGGCGCACCTTGCGCTCACTGCTGACGCAAGCGCCACGAGCGTGTGCGCGCACGTCAACGTCCCCACGAGCGGGCTGCCCTCACTTGGGCGGCAGAACACGACCTGATAGACCGCCGTTAATGGTTGCACCGGAGAACGCCTCGGCACGCACGCGCAGGGCCGGACTCAGGCACCTGGCGATCGCCGTCGTGGTGCTCGTGCTCGCCGGCCTGGTCGCGTTCGCGCTCTCGCGCCTCGAACTTCAGCGCGTTGGACACTCGCTGGTGACCGCCTCCCCGGGCTGGATCGCGCTGGCACTGGTGCTGATGTCGCTGGCGATGGCGATGCGGTCGGTCTCATGGCATCAGACCCTGCGTGCCGCGCTCCCGGACACGCGGATGCCGTGGGGGCCCGTGGTGCGTGCGCTGATGATCGGCGTGATGGCCTCTGCGCTCGTGCCCGCGCGGATCGGCGAGCCCTCCCGCGTGCTCGTGCTCTCGCGGCGACTGGACGGCCGCACGAGCCGGCTCGTGCCGGTCGTCGCCGGGACGGTCTTCTCGCAAACGCTGATCAACCTGGCGGCCCTGGCAATTCTGCTGGCGGTGAGCTTCACCAGCGTGCCGCTGCCGAGCGGCCACGCCGCGCCGATCGCGCTGGCGCTCGCGCTGCCGCTCGCGCTGTGCCTGCTCGTCATCATCGGCCCTCGACTGCTCGCGCTCGGACGCCGTTCGCGGCGGCCGCGCGTAACCCGCGTGGCCTACGCGATCGAGCGCCTGCTGGCGCTCGCCCGCCAGGGGCTGGTCGTGTTCGCGAGGCCGCGCTTCGGATCGACGGCGATCGGCTTCCAGCTGCTCGCGTGGGCACTGCAATGGCTGGCCTGCTACATGGTGATCCTCGCTCTGGGGCTGCAGTCCCAGACCGGCCCGGCGGCGGCGGCGGCAATCCTGCTGGCGGTCAACCTCAGCGCGGTGCTGCCGGCAACGCCGTCCAACGTCGGCGTCTTCCAGGCCGCCTGTCTGGTCGTCCTCGCGGCCTATGGCGTCGGCGCCGGACAAGGCCTTGCGTACGGGATCATCCTGCAGGCGGTCGAGGTCGTGACCGCGCTCGCCCTGGGCGTTCCCGCGCTTTTGAAGGAGGGCCTGTCCTGGCGGGACATCCGCACCAGCAGCCTGGCCTCGGAGTCCGGCGCGGGAAGCTAGCCCGCGATCGCGCGCAGCGCCTGGCGTAGCGAGCCGGTCGTCTGCAGGACCGCTGTCGGCTCATAGCCGCAGTGGGCCATGCAGTTTTCGCAACGAGGATCCCTGCCGCGCCCGTACTTGCTCCAGTCGGTCGTCTCGAGCAGCTCCTTGTAGGTCTCCGTGTACCCGTCTGCCATCAGGTAGCACGGGCGCTGCCAGCCGAACAGCGAGTAGCTGGGGATCCCCCAGGCGGTGCAGTCGAATTCAGCCTTGCCCTCGAGGAAGTCCAGGAACAGCGGGCTGTGGTTCAGCCGCCACTTCTTGCGCCTGCCGTCTGCGAACGCCTCGCTGAACAGCTTGCGCGTCTGCTGGACGCCGAGGAAGTGCTCCTGGTCGGGTGCTTTCTCATACGCGTATGCGGGCGAGATCATCATCTCGTCGACTTCGAGCTCGTCGTTGAGGAAGTCCAGCACCTCGCGCACGGTCTTCGGTGAATCCTGGGTGAAGAAGGTCGTGTTGGTGGTCACTTTGAAACCCGCGGCCTGCGCCGCCCTGATTGCGGCTACGGCCTTCTCGAAGACGCCCTCGCGCTCGACCGAGGCATCGTGGCGCTCCTGCAGCCCATCCATGTGAACCGCCCAGGAGAAGTAGGGGCTCGGCTTGAAGTTCTTTAGCTTCTGCTCGAGCAGCAGCGCGTTGGTGCAGAGGTAGACGAACTTCCTTTTCTTGATCAGTTCCGCTGCAATCACATGGATCTCAGGGTGGATCAGGGGCTCGCCTCCCGCGATCGAGACCATCGGGGCGCCCGCCTCGTCGATCGCGGCGATCGCCTGCGCGACGGGCATCCGCCGGCGCAGCTCGTGCTCCGGGTGCTGGATCTTGCCGCAGCCCGAGCAGGCGAGGTTGCACTGGAACAGCGGCTCGAGCTCCACGATCAGCGGAAACTTCTCGCGTTTGGCCAGTCGTTGGCGCGCTAGATACCAGCCCATGCGCGTGCTCTGCCTGATTCGTGCCGCCATTGCGCCTACCTTAGTCCGCCGGAGCCCAGTCATGAAGGGCTGCCGCGACACGACGCAGCGACATCGCCGCGCGCAGCGCGCCAGCGAGCGCCCCCAGGCGGATCAGCTCGTGCTCGGGGCTGTCCAGGACGACGCGCACGACGCCGAAGGGGCGCTCCCCCGTTCCGGCGGCGAGCCACACCGACTCCATGTCCACCGCGATCGCGCCGCCGGCGTGCAGCTGGGCGCGCCGCTCCCCCAGCGCGAGACGCGAGACGCACACCACGTGACCGGTGCGCACCTTCATTGCCAGGCCCGTCAGCCGCGACACGAGCTCGGCGGTCAAATCGCAGCGCACGCGCGCCTGCGCGTGACCTTCGTCGCCGGCCGCGTACACCTCCTCGGCGACGATCACTTCGCCCGGCAGCGAGCCCGAGTCCAGGCCGCCGCAGAAGCCGAGCACGATCATCGCGGCGCCCCGCTGGCTCACCAGCTCGCCGGCTGCGGCCTTGGCGCGCTCTGGGCCCATGCCGGTCTTGCGGACCGTCGCTCCGCGCGCGGCGGAGGAGATCAGCGCGGCCTCGATGCGCAGCGGCGCTGCGACGAGCAACCCGCCCGGTCCGCCGGACGCGCTCATCGCACGAGCGCCCCTGAGCTCTCCTTGGGAGAGCCCGCGGCGAGCCGGGCCGTGGGCGCGCCCGCGCGCGCATCCACCGGATCGATGCCGAGCTCCTGCAGCACGGCCCCAGCCGCCGCATGACCGCTGAGCACAGCGCTCTCCAGCGTCGCTGGCCAGCCTGTCGCAGTCCACGCGCCGGCCAGGACAAGACCGGGGACGCCCGTCCGTGGACGGGGGCGCAGCGCGGCGGTACCCGGGACGCCACGGAAGGTGGCGGCGTGCTCGCGGGTGGCGAGGAACAGCTCCAGCTTCGCGCTGCGCGCACGCGGGAGCAGCTCGCGGAGCGCCGGCAGGTAGCGCTCGCGCAACGCATCCACGCTCATGCCCATCTCCCGCTCGGCGCCCGACAACGACACAGCCAGGTACTGGCACCCCGCGGGCGCTCCCGCCGCCCGTGTGCGATCGAAGAGGTACTGGACGGGTGTGCCCACCCCCGCCGCGAACGGCTCCTCGCAGACCGGCCTGTCATAGACGACATGCAGGTTCACGATCGGCGATCTGCCGAGACCACGCAACGCTGCCGCGCGCTCGCCGAGCAGCGGCTCGAGGAGCGTCGCAGAGCGTGTGTGCGGGAGGGCGATTACGACCGCCTGCGCGCTCAGCCCGTCAGCGCCGCCATGAACCTCGAGCCCGTCGCCGGTCCGCTGCACGCGCTCCGCGCGCCAACCCAGGCGCGTCTCGACGCCCGCCCCGGCGAGCGCGCGCTCGGCGGGAACGCCGATCGTCTCGCCGAGCGTGCTCTCGTGAAAGCCGATGTCACCGGCGTCGGCGCCCGCCAGCAGCCCTGTGCGAAAGACGAACGCCGCGAGCCCCAACGACGCCTGGGCGGCCGGCACGTTGAGCGTGGGCAGCGCGATCAGGTCCCACAGCGCCGCGATCGCGCGCCGGCTCTGCCCGTGGCGCGCCAGCCAGTCGCCGAAGCTCGTCTCGTCGAGCGCGCCATCGTCGGGGTCGATGCGCATCAAGCCGAGCGCCGCGCGCGCCGCGCCGGCCCGCTCGAGACGGGAGAGGTGCGGGTAGCGGGCGAGCGCTCCTGCGAGGTGCAGCGGCGCCGCCAGCGAGCCACGGCGCAGGACGGTGGGCGGCGATCCCGGCTTCAGCACCGGTATCTCCAGGCGCGGCTGCACCGCCGTCAGCGGCTCGCTGCCCAGGCGTGCCAGAAGCGTCCGATAGGCCGTGCAGCAGCGCAGGAAGACATGCTGCCCGTTATCCATCCGCAGGCCCTCGCGCTCGAAGGAGTAGGCGGCGCCTCCCAGCCGGCGCCTGACCTCCACCAGCGTCACGCTCGCACCCGCTGCGGCGCAGTCGAGCGCGGCGGCGATGCCGGCGAGTCCGCCGCCGATCACCACCACGCGCCGCCCGGCGCTCACGTTCCCACCCCGAGCATGCCGCGCGCGGCGACCCATGCCTTCTCGCGCGCCGGCAGCGACATGCGCCGCGTCAGCGACTCCTCCGGGTGCGCCTGGATGCGCTCCAGCAGGCGCCGGTAGATGCCGGCCATGGCGAGCACGCAGGCGGCGCTGCGCCGGTCCAAGAGGTCCGTCAGCTCGAGGCCGAGATTGAACCACTGCGCGGCGCGATCGGCCTCGAAACGGACGAGTGCGCAGAGACGCTCGCGCTGATCTGTCTCGGTCGCGGCGCGCGTGAGCGCGCTCCCCACTTCCGCGGAGAGCCTCGAGAGCGCCCGCGTGCGGTCGCCCTCGGCGGTGATCACGCCGAAGCCACGCAGGTCCTCCGCGGGGAGGTATACGCGGCCGTTGCGTGCGTCCTCGCGCAGGTCGCGCAGGATGTTCGTCAGCTGCAGTGCGACCCCGAGGTCGTCGGCGAGCCGCTCGGCGTGCGCGAGGTCGATGCGCGCATCCTCGCGCAGGCTGAAGAACGCCAGGCACACTCGCCCGATCGCCCCGGCGACGCGACGGCAGTAGGGCACGAGCTCATCGAAGCTCTCGTAGCTGACGCCGAGCACATCCATGCGCACGCCCTCGATCAGCTCGCCGAGCGCGCCGGCGGGCAGCGGAAAGCGTCGCTGCGCGTCCGCCAGCGCGACCATCACCGGATCCTCGCGGCCATTCGCCGGCGTCGTGGCGCCGGCTGTTGCGCCGGAGGTCGCGATCGCCGACAGCGCGCGCTCCTGCGCGTCGAGCCGGTGCAGCTTCTCCTCGCGCTCGAGCGTCCCGTCGCCGATGTCGTCGATACGCCGCGCGAACGCGTAGGCCGCGCACATCGCATGGCGGCGCTCGCGCGGCAACAGACGGATGCCGTAGTAGAAGTTCGCCGCCTGGCTGCGGGTGATCGCTGCGCAATGCCCATACGCGTCGGCGAGGTCGGGGACTGCGCTCACGAGCCGACCGCCCCGGCGCCGCAGGCCTGCGACCTGCCCGCGCGCAGCGCCGCGGCGAGCGCGAGCACGCGTCGGGCATGTCCCGCGCGCGGCGGCCCCGGGAGCACGTCGTAGCAGGCGCGCTCGATCGCCTCCAGGGCACTTTGCCCCCCGGCGAGGAACCCGGCGACCGCGACCTTTGGACG
>JBOGXX010000126.1:0-9635 GCA_050696475.1 Solirubrobacteraceae bacterium
CCAGCAAACCGTGGCCGCCGGGCCTGCGGTCGATCCCAAAGCCAACCAAGGAGACAGCCGCACATGCCCGAAGCCGTGATCGTCGACGCAATCCGCACCCCGATCGGACGCGCCGCCAAGGGGTCGCTGAAGAGCGTCCGCGGCGATGACCTCGCCGCGATCCCGTTGAAGGCTCTGATCGAGCGCAACCCGCAACTGGATCAGCTCTCGATCGGCGACGTGATGATGGGCTGCGGCTACGGCGAGCGCGAGACCGGCTACAACATCGGCCGCATGGCCGCGCTGCTGGCCGGCATCGACCACCGCGTGCCCGGCTGCACCGTCAACCGCTTCTGCGCGTCCTCGCTGCAGACCACGCGCATGGCCTTCCACGCAATCAAGGCAGGCGAGGGCGACACCTATATCGCAGCCGGCGTGGAGGCCGTGTCGCGCACCGCGCCAAGCGCGCCGTTCGAGCTGCACCCCAAGCTCGACGGCTCCGAGGGATCGCTTTACGACGCTTACATCTCGATGGGCATGACCGCCGAGAATGTCGCCACTGAGCGCAAGGTCAGCCGCGAGGCGCAGGACGCGTGGGCGCTGATCTCCCAGACGCGTGCCGTCGCCGCGCAGGAGTCCGGGCACTTCGACAAGGAGATCGTGCCCGTCAGCGTCCCCGCGCACAAAGACGTCGACAAGGAGGGCAACGAGATCGACGTTCCAGAGACCGTCGTCACCAAGGATGACGGCCCGCGCGCCGGCACGACGATCGAGGCGCTCGCAGGCCTGCGCCCCGTCTTCAAAGAGGACGGCACCGTCACCGCCGGCAACGCCTGCCCGCTCAACGATGGCGCAGCAGCGCTCTTGATCATGAGCGCGGAGAAGGCGCAGGCCGAGGGCTACAAGCCGCGCGCGCGGATCCTCGCCTCCACCGTGGCAGCAGTCCGTCCAGAGGTCATGGGGCTCGGTCCCATCCCAGCCATCCAGGCGCTGCTGAAGAACACCGCGATGACGATCGAGGACATCGATGTCGTCGAGATCAACGAGGCGTTCGCCGCGCAGATCGTGCCCTGCAAAGACGAGCTGGGCATCCCCGACGAGAAGCTCAACCCGTTCGGCGGCGCGATCGCGCTCGGGCACCCCTTCGGGATGACAGGTGCGCGCATCATGACCACGCTGCTCAACGACCTCGAGACGCTCGATGCGACATACGGCATCGAGTCGATGTGCGTCGCCGGTGGCATGGGCATGGCAATGCTCGTCGAACGACTGTCCTGAGCGCCACATGTCCGTCGATCGAACACGCACGCACCGCGGTGGCGTGCGCAGCGTGCTCGGACGGGCGCTGAGCGCGGGACGCCGGCGGACGCTGATGCTCACCAGCCGAACCTCGCGGCGGCACGCGCTCGTGGGCCCGCCCCAGGTGTGGGAGATGAAGCGGCGCTTCCAGTTCGAGTTCCTCACCTCCCACGGACTTCAGGCGCACTCGCGCCTGCTGGACGTAGGCTGCGGAACGCTGCGGGGCGGGATCCCGCTGATCGACTATCTCGACACCGGGCACTACACCGGCATCGAGGCACGCTCCGAGGTGCTGCGGGAGGCGCGCAAGGAGCTCGCCGGTGCCGCCCTCGAGCACAAGCGCCCGCTGCTCATCCACGCCGAGCGCCCGTCGCAGGTGCAGCTCGAGGCTCCGGTGGACGTCGCCTGGGCATTCTCGGTGCTGTTTCACATGCACGACGACATCGTCGTGGAATGCCTCGGGCTCGTCGCTCGCGGCCTGACCGAGGGCGGGCGCTTCTACGCCAACGTCAGCCTCAGCGACAGTCGCGAACAGCAGGGGGAATGGCAGGGGTTCCCAGTCATCTCACGGCCCCGTGAGTTCTACGCCGAAGCGGCTTCGCAGCAGGGACTTGCCCTCAGCGACGTGGGCAGGCTCGACACGCTCGGCCATACCACCGGGCTGGGCAGCCAGTCGATGATGCTCTGCTTCGAGCGTGCGCTCCCGCCAGGCTGAGCGCCAGCGCTCGGCGCTGCCTGGGATCTCTCGCCCCCGCCGTCATCGCGCGGTGCTCAGCGAGGCGGCATCCGCAGTGCGCCGTCGAGCCTGATCGTCTCGCCGTTGAGCATGCGGTTCTCTGCGATCTGGCAGGCCAGCTGCGCATACTCCGCCGGCTGGCCCAGACGCTGGGGAAAGGGCACTCCCGCGCCCAGCTTTACGCGTGCCTCCTCCGGGAGCGCCGCCAGCAGCGGCGTGTCGAACAGGCCCGGCGCGATCGTGTTCACACGAATCCCGTACTGCGACAGATCGCGCGCTGCCGGCAACGTCATCCCCACCACGCCACCCTTGGACGCCGAGTAGGCGATCTGGCCTACCTGGCCGTCGAACGCCGCGATCGACGCCGTGTGGATGCACACTCCGCGCTCGCCGTCCTCGCCCGGCGCGTTAGTGATCATCGCGCTGGCCGCCAGGCGCAGCAGGTTGAACGTGCCGATCAGGTTGATCGCGATGATCACCTGAAACGGCATCAGCGGGTGCGGACCCTTCGAGCCGGCCACCTTCTGCGCCCAGCCGGTGCCCGCGCAGGCCACAGCGATGCGCAGGCCGCCGCCCGCCGCCGCCCGCTCGACCGCCTCCTGTACCTGCTCCTCCTCGCGCACGTCGCAGCTGACGAACTCCAGGCCCAGCTCCTGCGCCAGCGCCCGGCCCTTCTCCGCATTCACGTCTGCGATCGTCACGCGCGCGGCGCGCGCATGCAGCGCGCGCACCGTCGCCTCGCCCAGTCCAGATGCGCCGCCCGTGACGATCGCGGCGCTGCCTTCGATCTCCATGGCGGGAAGCCTATCCGTCGACGGGGATCCGCGACAGCGACAGTGCGAACTGATTGCCCGGGTCGGTCAGGAACTGCACGAGCTCGAGGCCCGCGGCGGCGAGGTCGCCGTGCAGGCGGTCCGGTGTGAACTTGGCGCTGATCTCCGTGCGCAGCTCCTCGCCCGCGGCGAAGTGCACCGGGAGGTCCAGATCACGCACCAGCGCCGTGAGCTCGCGGCGGGCGCGCAAGCGCATCTCGATCCACTCGTTCTGCCGGTCGAACAGTGCCACGTGGTCGAAGTCCTCAGGGTCGAAGTCCGCACTCAGCTCGCGGTTGAGCACGAGCAGCACGTTGCGGTTGAACTCCGCCGTCACGCCCTGTGTGTCGTCGTAGGCCGCCTCCAGCACGCGCGGGTCCTTGAGAAGGTCGGTGCCCATCAGCAGGTGATCGGACGGTCCCAGCAGGCCCGCGATCTGGCGCAGCACGCGCCGGCGGCTGCCGGGAGGGAAGTTGCCGACCGTGCCGCCCAGGAACGCCACGATTCGCGGTCCCGTCGCCGGTGGCACGTGCTGCAGGTGACGCTCGAAGTCGCCGACCACTCCGTGCACGCGCAAGCCCGGGTACTCGCCCGTGAGGGCCTCGGCGCAGTCGCGGACCATGCTCTCCGTCACATCGACCGGGATGTAGCACTCGAGCGTACCCGCGTCGCTCAGCGCGTCGAGCAGGACCCGCGTCTTCGCCGCCGTGCCCGAGCCCAGCTCCACGAGCTCGACCGCGCCCGTCAGCTCGGCCAGCTCCCGCGCCTGTGCCTCGAGGATCGCGCGCTCTGCCCGCGTCGGGTAGTACTCCGGGAGCTCGCAGATCCGGTCGAACAGATATGCCCCGCGCGCGTCGTACAGGTGCTTCGGTGGGAGCTCCTTGAACGGTCGCGTGAGACCATCCAGCACGTCGTCCGCCAGCGAGCGTTCCCGGCCACCGTCCAGGTGCGAGTCGATGCGGATCGACTCCGCCAGCGGCCGGGGTGGTGTGGAGGGCTCCATCACGCGCTTCTCGCCAGTCGCACGCCCGCGAAGATCTGGCGGCGCAGCGGCAGATCCCAGTTGCGGAACGTGGCGCTCGCCACACGCGGGTGGGTCGCCCAGGAACCGCCGCGCAGCACTAGATGGCGATCGCCGAAGAACACCTGCGAGTACTCTCTGTAGGGGTAGGCCTGGAAGTCGGGGTAGCCGTCGAAGCGCGACGCCGTCCACTCCCACACGCGCCCGACGCCCACGAGGCCGTACATCCCGCCGCCCGTCGCGCCGCCGTCGAACGCCGGGGAGCTCTGAGTCCAGGTCGCCGCCCTCTCCCACTCCTGCTCGCTGGGAAGTCGCGCGTCGTGCGCACGGGCGAAGGCGTCGGCCTCGAACCAGGAGACGTGGCACACGGGCGCGTCCGGATGGCCCGTCACCACGCCGGGATGACGGGTGATGTCGTGCTCCTCCTTCCACGCCCAGCCCTCGCGTGACCACCACTCGCGCCGCTCGTAGCCGCCGCCCTCGCTGAAGTGCAGCCAGCTCGCGTTGCTCACCGGGCGGCGCGCGATCGCGAACGTCGCCACCTCCGCCACGTGACGCGGGCGCTCGTTGTCGTAGGCGAAGCCGTCCGATCCGGCGCCCATCGCGAACGGGCCCGCGGGGATCGCCAGCCAGCCGTCCGGGCCATTGGCGCTCAGCGGCGCAGCGATCTGCGCCTGCTCGCGCTCGGCCAGCAGGCCGGCGATCGCCAGCGTCTGGCGCATCGTCTCGCAGTGCTGGAGCTCGTGGCGCAGCACCATCTCGCACAGCATGCCCTCGACCCCCCGCTGGCTGATCACCCGGGCGACGCGAGCGCTGACCGCAGCCATGTATGCCTTCGCGTCCTGGGGTCCGAGCGCCTCGATCTCGCCACGGACACTACGGGGAGTCTCGAACGCGTCGTAGAGGTTCGCGAGATCCGGGCGCAGCAGCTCCAGGCCGCCATAGCGGTGGGCGAGCCACAGATCCTCGTAGGCGGCGATATGCCCCAGGTCCCACGCCAGCGGGCTCATGATCGACGAGTGCACCCGCTCCAGGTCCTCGTCGCTGAGCGGCGCCACCAGCGCCAGAGTGCCCTGCCGCGCGTTGTCCATCGCCACGAGCATCTGCTCGGCGCCGCTGGAGGGGGAGGTGGTCTTGACCGCGCGGGCTGCCATCGGCTGGCTGTGCTGCGTCACTCTAGAAGGTACGTCAACCGATCGGGGAGAGCGTTACAGATCCGTTGCGTTCCAGCGGGTGAGGATCGGGGTGCCATGCTCGCTGCCCAGCAGGCAGATCGCGCCGGTGAACAGCCCCAGTCGTCTGCCGACGGACGGCTCGAGCCCGATCCAGCGGGCGCCGATCACGCGCAGCATGTGGCCGTGTGAGAAAACCGCGACCTCGCCGTCGGACGCGCGCAGCTCTGTGATCACACGGTCGGCTCGCGCGCCGACTTGCTCTGCTCGCTCGCCTCCCGGGCAGCCGTCGCGCCACAGCACCCAACCGGGCCGCCGGACGCGGATCTCCGGCGTGGTGAGCCCCTCGTACTCGCCATAGTCCCACTCCATCAGGTCATCGCGCACCTGCGCCCGCGCACCCAGGCCGCTGAGCTCACACGTTTCGCGCGCGCGCAGCAGCGGGCTCGCGAGTACCAGCGCGAAGCGCCGCTCGCGCAGGCGCTCGGACAGGGCACGCGCCGCATCGCGCCCATGCTCGCTCAAGGGTATGTCGCTACGGCCCGTGTGGCGTTTGGCCAGGCTCCACTCGGTCTCCGCATGGCGCACCAGCGTCACATCACAGGCCGGCGCGTCGTTGGCGGTTGGCGACTGCGGCTGTGCGGCGTCGTGGTCGGGCGCGGCGTCGCCGGGTTGGGCCGTCACCGACCCTCCGGTGCGGCCTCGTCATCCACTATCACCGTCAGGCGCTCGCGCCTGAGCAGGCTCGCTGGAACGTCACGGCTGGGCTGCCCCAGCATCGCGCTGGTCGCCTGCGCCTTGCTCGCGCCGGTCGCCAGCAGCACGCACTCGCGCGCCGCCCGCAGCAACTCGAGGCTGAGCGTGATCCGCTCGGCAGGCGGCTTGGGCGAATCGCTCACGCCCAGGCACACGGCGTCGGGCCCGGCATCCAGCGTCGGCGCCCCCGGGAACAGCGACGCGACGTGCCCGTCGGGTCCGATCCCCAGCACGACCACATCGAGCACCGGCAGCGCCTGCGGGCCGTCCCCTTCGTCGCCGACGTTCCGGCGCAGCTGCGTGGCGTAGCGGCTCGCGCCCTCCTCGGGGCCGAGCTCGCCGATCATCCGGTGTACGCGCTCGCGCGCGATCGCCGTGCCCGCGAGCAGCGTCTGCCTGGCCAGCAGGTAGTTGCTCGCCTCGTCATCCGGTCCCACGCAGCGCTCGTCGGCGAACCACACCTGCACGCCACCGAGGTCCTGCGCTTTTGCTCCCAGCAGCTCATACGTGCGCCCCGGGGTGCTACCGCCGCTCAGTGCCAGGTGAGCCACGCCGCGCTGCTCGTGCGCGCGCCGGAGCTGGCGCACGATGTGCGCGGCAGCTCGCTGGGCGACGCTCTCCGCGTCCGCACAGCTGGTCAGGCGCGTCACCGGCTGGACCCTCCGCGGCTGGGAGGGCGGCGGCCTCCAGCGGCGCCGACGGCATCGGCGGCGCTCACGAGAGCATCTTCCGTGCGAGCGTCAGTGCAGGAACATATGTCGGGTCCCGCAGCAGTGCCTGACGGATGCCCTCGCCGAGAACTCCAGTCTCGCCGCGCGAGGCGCCCGGGATCGTCCACTCCAGCTCGTCGCCGTGCGCGCCTTGCCGCTGGGCGCGCAGGCCACCGGCGCCGCGGCTGAGACTCAGGCTGAGCCCGGACTCGGTCCTCAGCGAGAGGCCCTGCAGGCCCGGCACCTGCAGCTCCGGTGCCGCTTCCAGACGCACGGCAACCTCGCGGCCCTCGGATTCCGGCGACGCCACCAGTGCGTCGCCGTCGCTCTCGAGCACCCCCGTCTGCCAGCTGAGGCGCGAGGCCAGCCAGCCAACCAACAGCATCGCAGCGACCGTCGAGGCGGGGTGGTGACGAACGGTGACGCCTGTGATGCTCCCCAGCTCGCGGCGCAGCCAGCGCGGGTCGAACGCGCCCGCCACGCGCTCGCGCCACGGCGTCGAGCGCAGCCACGCCAGATCGACCACGTATGCCTGCTTGCTCAGCTCGCACGCGCGATCCAGAGCTTCCCGCGGATCGGGCTCGTCGACGGAGTCCAGCAGCACCGCCTGTGCCAGCGCCAGCAGCGCGGCGACGATCTCGTTGTGGCCGTGCGGGGACCACAGCAGCGTCGGCAGGTCGGTCACCACCAGCGGATCGGAGATCGTCAGCAGATCGTCGAGGTGGCGCTCACCCAGTTCCACCACCACCGTCTCGTGCAGCAGCGCCATCTCGCCGGGAGCCGAAGCACCCTCCGCGGTGATCGTCACGCGCGCGTCCAGGCGCTCACGCCGAGGCTCGTACGCGAGCACCACCAGCCGCGAGGCGTGATAGCGGCCCACTCCGCGCAGCCGGTTCGCGATTTCACCCGCCCACTCGCGATCAACGAACGCGATCATGTTCAGCACGCGCGCCGGCAGGAAGTCGTCGTTTTCGGCGTGGACCTGAACGAGCAGCGCGCGCAGTGCCGCTTCGATCGCATCCGGTGTGGTTCCCTGCTGAGCCCAGACGGCGTCGCTGCGCCCGCTCGCAGCAGTCTGGGCAGCCATCAGATCGCGCGCCAGCGGTGGCCGTGGAGCAACAGGCTGTCAGCCTCCTTCGGACCCTGTGATCCGGCTGCATATTGGGGTACCCCACCGGTGTCCTGGTCCGGCAGCGGCCGCTGGGCGGGCTCCCACGCTTTGACGATCGGATCACAGATGCGCCACTGCGCCTCGACCTCGTCGTTACGCGTGAACAGCGTCGCATCCCCTCGCATCGCGTCCGTGATCAGCCGCTCGTAGGCCTCCGGCGACTGCGACAGGAACGCCGTGCCGTAGAGGAACTCCATACTGACCGGGCGGATGCTCATGCGCGTACCTGGGATCTTCGCGCCGAGCCTCAGCGACACGCCCTCGTTGGGCTGCAGGGTCAACACCAGTTGGTTGGGCCGCACGCCCAGCGAGCCGTCCTGGCTGAAGGCGAGGTGGGGGACGGGCTTCAGGGTGACAGCGATCTCGGTGATCTTGCGAGCCAGGCGCTTGCCCGTGCGCAGGTAGAAGGGAACGCCCGCCCAGCGCCAGTTGTCGACTTCCAGGCGCAGCGCCGCGTAGGTCTCCGTCGTGGAGCCCGGTGGCACGCCCTCCTCTTGCAGGTAGCCGGGCACGTCGTCGCCCCCTGCGTGTCCCGGCGCGTACTGAGCGCGCACCGCCATCTGCGGGATCTGCTCGAGCGTCGGTTGTGAAATCGCCTGCAGCACCTTCACCTTCTCGTTGCGCACCTCTTCCGCGGTGAAGCTGACAGGAGGCTCCATCGCAACGTGGCAGAGGAGCTGGAGCATGTGGTTCTGGATCAGATCACGCAACGCCCCCGCGCTGTCGTAGTAGTCCGCCCGGGAGCCGATGCCAAGGTCCTCCGCCGCCGTGATCTGGACGTCGTCGATGTAGTTGCGGTTCCACAACGGCTCGAACATACCGTTGGCGAAGCGAAACGCCAGCATGTTCTGGACTGTCTCCTTGCCCAGGTAGTGGTCGATGCGGTAGACCTGGGTCTCCTCGAAGATGCTCAGCACGCGGCGGTTGAGCTCGCGCGCCTGCTCGAGTGTCGTGCCGAACGGCTTCTCGATGATCAGGCGCACCTCGCTGCCTTCGTGGTGCGCCAGCTTGGAGCTGCCCAGGCGCTCGACGATCGCCGGGAAGAAGCTTGGGGCCGTCGACAGGTAGAACGCGCGGTTCAGAGGCTCGCCCGCCTCCGCCTCGAACTCGTCGAGCACCGCGCGCAGCTCGCTGTACACGGACTCGTCGTCGAATGTGCCCGGAACGTAGCGGACGTTGTCGAGCAGGCCGTTCAGGACATCCTCGTCGGGCTTGCGGCGCGAGAATCGACGGATCGCCTCCTCGCACTCGCCGCGGTAGTCCTCATCCTCTTTTTCTTTTCGCGAGATGCCCACCAGGTGGAAGCGCTCAGGCAGCGCGCCCTCGTGGGCGAGGTTGTACAGCGCCGGCAGCAGTTTGCGCCTGGCCAGATCGCCCGTCGCGCCGAAGATGACCAGGGTCGTCGGCGGCACCGGCAGACGCTCCAGTCCCGCCGTCAGCGGGTTCTCGGGCTCAGGCTCCCCGGTGGGACGACCCGCAGCGATGGCCATTGCTCAGCCGCCCCCGCTTCGTGCACCGGCTGTTGCCTTGGGCTTGGCTTTGGCTCTCGCTTTCGACTTTGCCGTCCGCGTCGTTAGGGGTTTGGCGGCGCGTTGCGGCGCGCTCTTGACCGCGTGGCCGCCGAACTGGTTGCGCAGCGCCGCCAGCACGCGGTCGGCGAAGTCGCCGTTGCCGCGCGAGCGAAAGCGCTCGTAGAGCGATGCGGTGATCACCGGCGTAGGCACATCGTGGGCGGTGGCGTCCTCGATCGTCCAGCGGCCCTCGCCCGAGTCCTCGGTGTAACCCACGATCGCTTCCAGACCGTTGCCGTCCGCCTCGAATGCGCGAGCCGCCAGTTCGCAAAGCCACGAGCGCACGACCGAGCCCTGTCCCCACAGGTGCGCGATCTTCGCGTTGTCGAGCTCGTACTCGCACTTGTCGAACACGTCGAAGCCCTCCGCGTACGCCTGCATCAGGCCGTACTCGACGCCGTTGTGGAC
>JBOGXX010000127.1:0-2465 GCA_050696475.1 Solirubrobacteraceae bacterium
GACAAGAAGTGGTTGAAGAGGCTCGCGTTCCCCGTCGGCGACGGCCCGGTCGCGCCCACGCCGCCCGCCGATGGCGGCGACGCGGAGAACCTCGAGCAGACATACGAGGTCGAGGTCTCAGGCAAGCGCTTCGACGTTCGCGTCCTCGGACCCCCCCTCGGTGGCGGCGTCGTCCTCGGCGCCGGCGCCCAGAACGGCGGCGGCGCGCGCAAGGCTCCCAAGCGCGGCGAGCGCAAGTCATCCAGCCACGGCGGGCCGGACACACTGCCTTCGCCGCTGCAGGGAAACATGTGGAAGGTGCTCGTGAAACAGGGCGATGAGGTGCAGGAGGGCCAGCTGCTGTGCATCATCGAGGCGATGAAGATGGAGAACGAGATCACCGCCCACAAGTCCGGCACGATCACCGAGCTGCCGATCACCGAGGGCGCGCCAATCCAGGCCGGCGCGCCGATCGCGACGATCCTCAGCGCCAACGCGAGCTGATCCAGGCCCCGCGGGCGGTGCTCGCACGGGCCGCGCGCAGGCGCGTCGCGGACGTGCACGGTGGGGTCGTTCAGGTCCCGCGACGGTACCGATGACCGCTACACAGCGCGGACGTTCTCGGCATGAATCGCGCGCTGCCGGCGCGAGCGGCGAGTGGGCGGCAGCTCCGCATCCTCACCTCGCTCGCGCAGCTCCTTCAGATACGCAACATCCTCCTCCAGGACCGCCAGGGCGCCCGCGCCGTCGCTGGCACGACCGTGGCCGGGGACAACCTGCCGGGCCTGGCGCACGAGCGGACGCAGGCGCTCGAGTGTCGCCAGATACGCATTCACCGTGTCGCCCGCGTTCAGCGCCGGTATCTCGATGCTCGACAGGTAGTCACCCACGACCAGCACGCCAGCCCACGGCATGCTGATGGCCATGCCGTCGATCGTGTGACCGTCGGCCGGGTGCAGCTCGAGCTCGCGCTCGCCGATCTCGCAGCGCCCGGGCACCGGCAGCGCCTGCAGCGAGCCCAGCGCCAGCGGGCGCGTGCGCTCGATCATCAGCTCTTCATCGAAGCTCCGCAAGCCCCGCTGGGCCTCCCCCGGCGCCGCCTGCAGCCGCTCCGCGGTGCTCTCCGCGCAGCCCAGCGCGACCTCCGGGAAGGCGAGGCGTCCCAGCAGGTGGTCCCAGTCGCCGTGCGTGGCCAGCAGCCCGTTGGGCTGCGGAAACTGCGCCTGCTCGAGCAGCGTCGCCAACGCGTCTAGCTCGTCCGGCAGCACCGGCGAGTCGATCACGAACGTCTCGCCCGCGCCCTCGCCGTGCTCGCCACCGGCACCCGCACCGGCGAGCGCGCCGCGAACGATCACGCAGTTGACGCTCAGGACAGCGCTCGTGACGGTAATGACGTCAGGATGCAGCGATACCGCCCGCACGAGCGGGCCGCTAGGAGACGCCCAGGAGCTTCGCCGCCTCTTTGAGGCTGCTCACCTCGGCCGTCGGCTTCTTCTGGGAGGAGTCGAGCGTCTCCTTGTTGCGGTTGACCCATATCACCGGCACGCGCTGTTTGACGCATGGCGCCACGTCGTGGTAGTGGCTGGTGGCCACGTGCACCCAGCCGCGCTTGCCGCCCATGCGCCTGGCGCACTCGGTGAAGTGCGGCAGTTCCGGCTTGTAGGAGCGCACCTGCTGCGCGGTCACCACCAGGTCGAAGTCGGTCGCGATGTGGCGACGGGTCTGGCCCAGCAGCTTGTCGTCGATGTTCGACAACAACCCCAGCTTGAACTTCTTGGAGAGCTTCTGCAGCTGCGGCGCCGTCTCCTTGAACGGCATCCAGCGCTGCACCGAATCCGGCAGAAAGCCCGAGCGCGAGGGCTCCAGGGCCCAGTCGAGGCGTTTGGCGATCTCGATCGCGGTGCGCCGCAGGACCTCCGCGTAAAGCTCATATGAGCCCCCCTCGATTTCACGGGAGATCTCGTGGAACATCGGCAGCAGGACCGCGCGGTCGATCTCAAAACCGTCCCTGGCGGCCTCTTTGGCGAAGGCGTCGTAGATCCCGCCCTCCCAGTCGATCAGCGTGCCGTACACGTCGAAGGTGACGAATGTGACGTTCTTTGGGATGGGCATCGGCGGGCATTATGCCGCGCTGGGGCCCGTCGGCGCGGTGCGCCACCCGGCGAGCAGCTGGCTGCACGCGTTCGTTCATCTTGCGTTAGAGTCCCGCGCCGCTAATGGACCTCTTGGAGTACCAGGGCAAGCAGCTGTTCGCCCGCCACGGATTGCGGGTCTCCTCAGGCAGGCCCGTCAGCACCGTCGAGGACGCGCTGACGGCCGCCGCCGAGGTGGGCTACCCGGTCGTCGTCAAGGCGCAGGTGCTGATCGGCGGTCGCGGCAAGGCCGGCGGCGTCAAGCTCGCCGCGGAGGAGTCCGCGCTCCGCGAGCACGCCGGCAACATCCTCGGCATGGACATCAAGGGGCACATCGTCCGCAAAGTCTGGATC
>JBOGXX010000128.1:0-2065 GCA_050696475.1 Solirubrobacteraceae bacterium
GGACGATCGACTGCGCCGTGGAGCACCTCGGCGAGCTGCGCGCGACGCGCTACCTGCGCAAGTTCTATCCCTGGTACCTGGCCCAGCTGCAGCTCGCCTCGGTCGAGGCAAAGCGCCTGGCGGCCTCGCTGCAGAGCGCCGCCACGCTTGCGGACGCGCGAACGCTGCTGGAGTCCGGGATCCCCGAGCTGGAGCCGGCGCTGTGAGCGCGAACAGCGGGGGGCGCGCCGGCCATGCGCGCCGCTCGGCGCCCGTCTGGCGCATGCCCGCTGACGCCGGCGATCCTCGGTAGCCCGAGGGCTCCCCGCAGTCCTGGTCAGGGCGCTTGGAGCCCCGCTATACTGCTGCGCTCGCTGAAGCCTTCGGCCGGCGACATCCCCGCGGGAAGCGGGGTTTTGTATGTCTCCGCCGGACCATCCACCCGCGCAATCGAGTCCCGCACACCCCATGCCGAAGGACGTCATCCTCACCCCAGAAGGCCTGCAGAAGCTGAAGGACGAGCTCGAGCTGCTCTCTGTTGAGAAGCGGCGCGAGGTCGCCGAGCGCATCAAGGAGGCCAGGGAGTTCGGAGACATCTCCGAGAACTCCGAGTACGACGACGCCAAGAACGAGCAGGCGATGCTCGAGAGCCGCATCGCCCAGCTCCAGGAGAAGCTGCGGATGGCGACGGTCATCCAGGCCAAAGACCTCTCCACCGACGTCGTGCAGGTCGGCTCGGTGGTGCACGTCAAGGACGAAAAGACCGGCAAGTCGGTCAAGTACACGATCGTCGGCTCGGCGGAGGCCAAGCCCGACGAGCACAAGCTCTCCAACGAGTCGCCCGTCGGGCGGGCGCTGATCGGCCGCAAGCGCAACGAGACGGTCGCCGTCAAGGTCCCGCGCGGCCCCGCTCGCAAGCTGAAGATCACCAAGATCGACGTCGGCCTCGAGTAGGCTCGCCCGCGATGAGCGGCAGCGATGAGCAGCCCCCGCCGCGCGAGTCTCGCGAGCAATCGGATGCACCCGCCCGGCACGGGCTTCCGGAGCTGATCGCCGAGCGCCGGGCCAAGGCTGCGCGCGTGCGCGAGCTCGACGCCGGGGCCTTCCCCTACTCCTTCGCAGGCGTCGAGCCGATCGCGGAGATCCTGCCCCGCTACCAGCACCTCGAGCCCGGCGAGGAAACCGACGAGCGCCATCGCGTGGCCGGTCGCGTCCTCGCCCGGCGCGGCGCCGGCAAGATGGCGTTCCTGGACCTCGTGGACCGCTCCGGAAAGATCCAGCTGCACGCGCGCGTGGACGTGCTCGGCCCGGAACGCTTCCAGCTGCTGAGCACGCTCGATCTCGGCGATCTGATCGGTGTCGACGGCGCGGCGATCCGCAGCCGCCACGGCGAGGTCTCCCTGCGCGTGGAGAGCTTGCAGGTGCTCGCCAAGGCGCTGCGTCCACCACCGGACAAGCACCACGGGCTGACCGACGTGCAGACGCGCTATCGCCACCGCGAGCTCGACCTGATCGCCAGCGAGCAGACGCGCAGGCTGTTCATCGACCGCGCGCGGATCGTCTCCGCGGTGCGCGCCCATCTCGACGCCGCCGGCTTCATCGAGGTCGAGACCCCGGTGCTGCAGCCGCTCTACGGCGGCGCCATGGCGCGGCCGTTCACGACGCATCACAACGCGCTCGGGCGCGACCTGTACCTGCGGATCGCCACCGAGCTCTACCTCAAGCGCCTGATCGTCGGCGGCCTCGAGCGCGTCTATGAGCTGGGCAAGGACTTCCGCAACGAGGGCGTCTCGCCCAAGCACAACCCCGAGTTCACGATGGTCGAGTGGTATGAGGCCTACGCCGGCTACGAGGCCGCGATGGAGCGAACCGAAGCGATCGTGCGCGCAGGCGCTGCGGCGGTCGGGTACGACGGGGAGCTCGACTTCGCGGCGCCGTGGCCGCGCCTCGGCTTCGTCGATGCGATTCACGAGAAGACGGGGGTCCACCTGCCCGACTTCCCGACCGCCGAGGCCCTCGCAGCCGAGATCGAGCGGCGCGAGCTCGCAATCGAGACGAAGGGCAAGGACGTCGCCTGGTTCCAGCT
>JBOGXX010000129.1:0-1501 GCA_050696475.1 Solirubrobacteraceae bacterium
GCTGCTATGCCGCTGGTCGCAGGCCAGCGAGAAGTGCTCGAGCGGCTCGCGCGGTCGCGTACCGCCAAGCACCGTGATGTACAGCGCGCCGGTGCGCTGCTGCTCGCCGCCGACGGGGTGGCGAACACGCGGATCGGCGTGCAGGTCGGTGTGTCGGCGACCAGCGTGGCCAACTGGCGGGAGCAGTTCGCCGCCGACGGGCTGACGGGCCTCGGGGTGGTGCGTCCGGGCAGAGGGCGCAAGCCGTCGATCCCGGCGGAGAAAGTGCAGGCGATCGTGCACGCCACGTTGCACGAGAAGCCGCCTGGGGGCGAGACGCACTGGAGCTGTCGCTCGATGGCCCGCGCACAGGGGGTCTCGTCGGCGACGGTGCAGCGGATCTGGTCGGCTCGCAACATCAAGCCCCACCGCGTGAAGACGTTCAAGCTCTCCAATGACAAGCGCTTCGAGGAGAAGCTGGTCGACGTCGTCGGCCTGTATCTGAACCCGCCCGAGCAGGCGGTGGTGCTGTGCATGGACGAGAAGTCCCAGATCCAGGCGCTGGATCGCACCCAGCCGTCTCTGCCGGTGAAGCCCGGGCGGGCGGGGACGATGACCCACGACTACAAGCGCAACGGCACCACGACGCTTTTTGCCGCGCTCGAGGTGCTGACCGGACGGGTGATCGGCCAGTGCCTGCCACGCCATCGCCACGGCGAGTTCCTGAAGTTCCTGCGCACGATCGACCGGGAGGTGCCCAAGGGGCTCCAGATCCACCTGATCCTCGACAACTACGGCACCCACAAGCACGAGAACGTCAACAAGTGGCTGGCCAAGCATCCGCGCTTTCACCTGCACTTCACCCCGACCTCCAGCTCCTGGCTGAACATGGTCGAGCGCTGGTTCGGGAAGCTGACAGACAAAGCGATCCGCCGCGGCGTGTTCCACAACGTGCCCGACCTGATCGCCACGATCGAGACCTACCTGAAGGCCAACAACGACAATCCCGAGCCGTTTGCCTGGACCGCGACCGCCGAACAGATCCTCGACAAGGCACGCCGTGGCCGCGCCACCCTCAAATCAATCCCCAACTAAACGTGAGACACTACACGAGGTCTGAGCGGGCGGCAGGCGACCCGAGGCGGCCGTCAGCGCGCGTAGCCGCGCCGCCTGCGCGCCGCCGAGCACCCCCGGCTCGAGCCGCCAGCTCCAGTTGGACGCCCGGCGCGTACCGGGCCGGTTCATGCGCGCCTCGCTCCCGAGGCCGAGCACGTCCTGGAGCGGCGTCACCGCGAGACGCGCCCGCGAGCCGAGTGCGAGCTCGACGAGCGACCAGTTGGGGGTCGAGGGATCGAGCCCCGTCTCCCTGCGCGCGCGCGCAGGGAGGCTCCGCCACCAGCCGAGCGCCGTGTCGGTGTCGTGCGTGCCCGTGTAGACGACGCAGCGCTCGTCGATGTTCGCGACGCGGTGCGGGTTGCGCGGGCCGCCGCCGAGGCCGAACTGCAGCACGGCCATGCCCGGC
>JBOGXX010000130.1:0-5663 GCA_050696475.1 Solirubrobacteraceae bacterium
GACCTGATGCGGGTCACGGCGCCCGCGCGCGGCCGGCGGAGGACCGCCCAGCGAGGCGGCGCCGGTCGGTCTTGCGCTATGCGGCAGTCGCGTACGTGGGTGAGGATGAGGCGCTCGCCTCGGCCAGGGGGTGAGCGGCTTCTCGCCTCATGCTGGGGCGGGCTTGCGAGGCCCGCGCTTCTCGGTGGCGGTTGAGTGTTTGGCAGCTGGCTTGCGCTGCTTGGGGCGGAACGCCGCCGAGAGCAGGCGGGCGTCGTCGGCGCGGCTCTTGTGGTGGAGGTAGCGCATCGTGGTGTTGATGTCGGAGTGGCCCATCCACGCCTGGACCTGGACGATGCTCGCTTGGTTGATGGCCAGCGAGCCGAAGGTGTGGCGCAGGTCGTGAAAGCGCAACCGTCTGAGCTTGGCGGCGTCGAGTGTTGCGAGGTAGCGCCGGCGCAGGGCCGAGCCGTCGAGATGGGTGCCCTCGCGGCTGGCGAACACGAGATCGCCCTTGTCGGTGTAGGTATCGCGCGTCTTCAGCTCGTGCAGCGCATGCGCGACCTGCTCCACCATCGGTACGGTGCGCGACCTGCGGGACTTGGGCTTGCCGGCGTGGTTGGCGCTGTAGCCTTCAAAGACGCGGATCGAGGACTGCTCGAAGTCGACGTCTTCCCAGCGCAGCGCGAGCAGCTCGCCGCGGCGCAGCCCGCTGAGTGCAGCGGTCAGGTAGATCGCTGAGTCCTGGCGATCCTCGGCGGCTCGCAGGGCGCGCTCGGTCTCGCCGAGAGCCAAGCGCCTGGGGCCACGGTGGGCTCCGCTGGCGGCAGCGGCGACGAGCACGTTGATCTCCTCGGGGGAGTAGAAGTCAAAGCGCGCCGCGTCGTAGGACTCGCGCAGCCGCTTGACCTTGGCGGCGGGGTTGACGATCAGGCCGTGGTGGTCGATCGCGTGCTGGAAGACGTTGTGCAGTTGAGTGAGGACCTTGTTGACGGTCCGCCGGGTGCGGACCTGCTCATCGGCCAGATCGTGGCGCCAGCGCTCGATCTGCTCGGTCGTGATCGTCTCGATCGGCCTGGAGCCGAACTCGCCCAGAAGATGCGCGTCGAGCACGGAGCGGTAGTCGACCTGTGTGCTCGCCGACCAGTCGCGCT
This sequence comes from Solirubrobacteraceae bacterium, assembly GCA_050696475.1. Taxonomy (GTDB): domain Bacteria; phylum Actinomycetota; class Thermoleophilia; order Solirubrobacterales; family Solirubrobacteraceae; genus Palsa-744. The sequence goes on from JBOGXX010000130.1 coordinate 1,134, forward strand.
CGAAGCGCCCGCGCTGGAACCACTCCTCGGCGACGTCGGCGAACGTGAGTCCTGTGCGCTCTTGGCGCAGCTGGCCGCGGCGGGCGTCGACGAGCAGCGCGTCGAGCAGCGCCTGCGCGTCGCGCTCGCGCAGGAAGCCGGGGGCCGGTGGCCCCTTGCCGGCCCAGGCCGGACCCAGGCGCTTCTCGTGCTGGCCGTGCTCATCGCGCCACTTGGCACACCACGTGCTGCGGCGCTTGCCCTCGTACAACCACACGTGGCCGCTGATCGAAGCGTGCGGGTCGAGGATCGCTGATGCCATCAGGGCTTCCTTCCGTGGGTCGCGTCCGCGCAAGACGGGGACTCGAGAACCGTAGCGCGCGTCGCGGATAGAAACTTCCTCCCGAACTTCCTCCCCAAACAGCTTCGGATAACTCGACCTACCGCACGAAAGCGGCTTGGACACAGGGCATCAGCGCCCTAGGTGTGCTCGTGCCACCTAACTACGGAACCGAAGGTCAGAGGTTCGAATCCTCTCGGGCGCGCTCACGACCTCGCCGCTCCTCGCCGATTTTCGTTGCAAACACGCGGAATCGCAGCGTCGGCGCTCTCGGCGCACTGCCGCGCCTCGCCGGGGCTCGCAGCACGTCTCCGACTGCTCGTGGTCGCAAATTGGTCGCAGAGCGGCCCTCGGCTGTCCTCGAGAGCTGCGCCGATTCGCTCCCTGGAGATGGCCGGGGGAAGCGCAAGAGGCATTTGCCCCGTAACCACGGTCTGCCACGCCAGGCATGCCCGCCGTATCGGCGCGTCAAGGGCGGTTGCGGACCGTCTCGTGCTACTTGGTGGGCCGACGGGTGAGCCCACAACAGACCCCTTCATGCTGGCCTACGATGGTGAGCCGGGCTGGGACTGACGAAACCCGTAGCTGTGGCACACTGACCTCGCGGACCGCTCAAGCGCGCGCTCGACCGCCGGTCCGATCGGCGAGCAATGGAGGCCTCGAAACCCCGTTCGCGTGGCATCCCGAGCACTTGTCGAGCGGCTCGAAGGGGAGATCCCGCAAAGTGGCTACTGGCGTTGAAGCTCCTATCTGGGGACGCGGGACTACGTGGCCGGGCTCGGACTTGGACGTCACGACCACGAGTCGCCTCAATGAGGCCGACGACGAGTTTGGGAGCTCACAAACATCGCCCTCTTTGCCCGCCGTCGTCCGGCTCCCACCTGACGCCGCCTTGGCCGACTACATTCGTCGCGCTGGCTCCGTATTCAATGGCGGCCGGGATCTGTCGCCCGGACTGTCTTCGCAGTTTCGGCGGAGTTTTGTAATCGCGCGCCGCGGCTTGTGCTACAAAACTTGTCGAAAACAATGTCAGTACAGCTTCCTATCGAAACCGTCCGCGCTATCGAGGCGCTCGGAGAAATCGTCGCTGGTGCCAGGGCGGCCGGCCTCGAGTCCGAGACGCTCGATTTCAAGCGTGAGGATAGTAGCGAGGGCGAGACAGCCAGGGTTCTGTTAGAGGCCGCGATCTGCTTCGCGAACGCCCGCGGCGGCGTCATTGTCTTGGGGATCGATGATCGGCTCACTGGGACCGCCGCGTTCTTGGGCGCCGCGATACCAACGGACGTCGTGCGCGAGCGGATCTACTCGCTCAGTCGCCCCAACATCGTGGTGACGGCGCGAGAGCACGAGCAGGAGGGGAAGCGACTGATCCTGATCGACGTGCCCCAGGGGATGGAGATGCATTCCGACACCAAGGGCCGATCGTCCCGCCGTGTCGGCAGAGCATGTGAGCCTCTGACGATCGCACAAGCCGCCGCCCTTCAAGACGACCGCCGCCGCATTGACTGGTCAGACCAGCCGAGCGACCTGACAACGGATGATTTGGCGCCCGACGCGGTCGAGGCGGCACGCGTGATGCTTCGACGCTACGACGACGAGCGACGCTCGCTTGCCGAGGCGCCCGTCGCCGACCTGCTTCGGGAGCTCGGCGTCATTCGCGACGGCGAACTGCTGCGCGCCGGCGAGGTGCTGTTCTGCCAGCGACAGGGCACCACACCCATCCTCTACACGCATCGGACTTCGCCCGGAGGTGAGGTCCGTAGCAGCTACCGCGAGAGCGCTCCCGGCCTGACGGCATATCGGGAGGTCCTTCGGCGGATCCAAGACAACTCCGACGTAACGGACGTCACGCTCCCTGACGGCCAGCAGGTTTCGCTCCTTGATTTCCCTCTGGTGGCGGTACGCGAGGCCTTGAGCAACGCTCTGCTCCATCGCGATCACCGCCAGCCCGAGCCGATCCTGGTCGACCACTCGGCAAGCATCTTGGCTTTCGTCTCGCCTGGTCCTCTAGTCGAGGGCGTGACAAGCGAGAACATCCTGCATGTTCCATCTAAGCCCCGCAACGCGCTCCTATCGCGAGTAGCTCGGACGCTCGGGATCGCGGAGGAGATGAGCCGAGGAATCGACCGCATGTACCGCGAGATGATCAGGCTAGGCAAGCGCCCCCCCGAGATCCTGAACGCCCCGCCGTTCAACGTCCGCGTTGAGCTGATCGGGGGCGCTCCCAACCAAGTCGTCGCGCGCTTCGTCTCGTCTCTACCGACTGACGCCCAAGACGACGTCGACGTGATGATCGTGCTCTTTCAGCTGCTTGCACAACCAACGCTTTCCGGGGTCCAGATCGCGCCGATCCTGCAACGCACGCCAGCTGCCACCGAGATGGTGCTGCGCCGCCTCGCGGACCCTCCCCTCGAGCTGATCGCGCCGTCAGACCGAAAAGGCGGACGCGTCTGGCAGCTCACGGCGCCAGTGGCGACAGCGTTGCGGGCCGCTCTGGGCTACCGCACCGTGACTCAGGACGAGATCGACCGCAAGATCATCGAGCACGTCACTGCCAACGGGACCATCGACAGCAAGACGCTCCAGATCTTCTTCGACCTTGATGTAAACGCGGCCTCCTACAGACTCAGAGCGCTTCGCGGTGCTGGAGTCCTAGCGAAGCTTGGTGATCAGGAGCGCGGGCCCGGGATTCGCTACGGACCCGGCCCATCCTTCCCCGGCAAGAAGCAGCGACGAAATGCCCCCTCGTGACGAAGTGAACGCTTCTGTTCGATCGCCGTCAGTCCTACGCCATATAGGCCAGCACTGCTGGTCGCGCCGAAAGTGCGGTGACGGCGCTCGCGGTACCGCAGCAGGTCACCTAACAACGCACCCGGGCGCTGCGCTAGAACCTTACGGTGTCCCTAGAAGACTGGATCGTGCCCCAGCGCGAGCGCGAGTTCGCAGAGCGCGCCTTCGCAGAGCGCGCCGAGCGGGAACTCGACTCCCTCGAGCTCGCCGACCAAGCCAGCCGGCTGCTCGCCGAGCTGATCCAAGAGGTCAGGGTCGACGCGAGCGGGGAGGACCGCAACCCCGATGAGCTGCGCCGCCACGCTTTATGGCTGATCGCGATTATCACCTTCCGCGCCCTTCGAGCGGCAATCCACGTGTTCTCGATCGGCTACGAGGACCAGGCGATCGGGTACCAGCGCCTGATCGACGAAGCCCACAACCGGGCGATCAAGATCGCCGATGACACTTCCGGTGAGCTCGCCCGCGAGTGGCTCGCCGGCCGCAACCACGGCAAGGGCGCGAAGCTCGCCGGCCAGGACGCCTGGGAATTCCTCTCAGGCCCGGTACACGCGAACGTCGCCGCCGTGCACGACTGGCTGGCCGTAAGCCAACCTGACGGCAGCGCTCGCGTCACAATCGGCCCCGAACGACGCCCCGAGATGACCGACCCAGGCCTCACGTTCATGGCCGGCGAGGCCCGCGACATCGCCTACAAGCTCGCCACCAGCGCCGAGATCGTCCTCGACCTGAAAGCTCTCGACGCGAGCATCCGCGCGGCGCAGGCCAAGCACATCGCCGACAACCCGCAGCCGTGACCGACGCGTGTCGAGCTCGTTGACACCCGAGCCGCCAGCGCGACCCTCGCCGCTGGCGCTCGTGCGCCACCTCCCCTCGTATGACCGTCATCCGGTCATCGCCGACGCGAACGTCCTCTTTCAGGACTCGTTGCGCTACCTGCAGCAACCGTTCACGGCCCTCACGTTCCTTGCACATCAGGAGGTCATCACGCTGCTCACCTGCGAGCACGTCCGTGAGCGGATGCTCGACCTGATCGTGCAGAAGAGCAAACGTCCCGACGAGCACCTGCGTGTCTGGCAGCAGGTGTATCTGCCGATCGTGCGGTTCGTCGCGGTCCCGGAAGCGATGTGCGCGGGCCACCCCCAAATCGAGGCGATCGTCGACCCCGAGGACCGGCCGTTCGCGCGCCTTGCGATCGCGACCGCACCGAGCCTACTGCTGACTCGCGACCACCACCTGACCGACGTGGGCTTCGGCACCTCCGCGTGGGCGGACATTCTCACGGTCCTCGGCTCGTTCGTCGAGCTCGACGCTTCCATTCACGGCAGCGCCCACGCCGCCCTCATCGCCGCCCGCCTGCTGGGGCTCCTGACCGCCCGGATCTGGAAGCTCATCGAGACCGAGCCGCTCCTGGCTCTCGC
>JBOGXX010000131.1:0-1723 GCA_050696475.1 Solirubrobacteraceae bacterium
CCAGCGCACCCTCTTCGGTGCGCGTGATCTCGGTGTCGGACTCGATCGTGTTGCGGATGTAGAGCGAGTTGTCGAACAGCCGCAGGATCTCCTCGTCGGTCGCGTAGCCCATCGCGCGCAGCAGCACGGTCACGGGAAGCTTGCGCTTGCGGTCGATGCGTACGAAGACCTTGCCCTTCTTGTCGATCTCGAGCTCCAGCCAGGACCCGCGGGCGGGCATCAGGTTGGCGATGAAGACCTGCTTCTCGCGGTCCTTGGGCTCCATCAGGTAGGCCCCGGGGGAGCGCACGAGCTGCGTTACGACGACGCGCTCGGTGCCGTTGATGACGAACGTGCCGCGCTCGGTCATCCACGGGAAGTCGCCCATGAACACCGACTGCTCACGGATCTCACCGGTCTCGCGGTTGATGGACGCGACGGTCACCGTCAGCGGGCGCGCGTACGTGAGGTCCTTCTCACGGCACTGGGCGAGCGAGGCCACGGGCTCGTCGAACGTGAACTCACCGAACTGGACTGCGAGGTTCCCCGTGTAGTCCTCGATCGGGGAGATGTCGTCGATCGTCTCGCGCAGACCACCCGTAGCGGGGTCTGTCAACCACGCGAACGAGCGGCGCTGGATGTCGATCAGGTTGGGGACGTCAGCGGTCTTCTGGAGACGCGCGAAGGTTCGGCGCGTCCGGAGAGCGTCTACAGCAGCCAAGAAATGACTCCTTCGGAGGGCGATACACGGGCAGAGGAGGGCGCCGAAGCGCGGCTAAGAAAGATAGCACAGGCTATCCGCACCCTGAAGGGCCACCAGCGCTCACGGACCCCGCCTCCAGAGAATTCGCGTATGTGGCGCGACCTCAGTGCTTCGGGCGGCTGCGACTATCGGCCAGCAGCCGGCAAGTCTAGCGGAAAATGGTCGATTGTGAGCAGAACTTAAAGATCGGCTGCGGCGGTTAGGCTCGCCTGGGTGAGGGGTCCGCTCTCGTCGAAGTCGTTCCGACTGTTCTGCGTCGGTCAGGCCGTGTCCTCGGTCGGCGACGGTGTCGTCCCGGTCGCGCTGTCGTTCGCGGTGCTCGAGCTGACCGGGTCCCCGACGGACCTCGGCGTGATCCTGGCCGCTCAGGCGCTGCCAATGATCTCCCTGGAACCTGGCCTCGGTCGTCGGTCCTGCGCTCGGCGGCGTGTTTGTCGTTGCCGCCGGTGCCGGCTGGGGGCTCGCGTTCGACGCCGCGGCGTTCATCGTCAGCGCCGCGTCGCTGTGGATGATGCGCCTCGCGCCGATCTCGTTGCCGCCGCGCCGCAGGATGCTCACGGAGCTGCGGGAGGGCTGGCACGCGTTTCGCTCCCGCACCTGGCTCTTGCTGAGCGTGCTCTTCCTGACCGTCATCAACGCTGTGGTCGTTTCCCCTCTGTACGTGCTCGGGCCGAAGGTCGCGCTCCAGCCGCTCACGCCGCTCACGCCGCGGGGGCTGGCGTTGGCCGGCCCGATCGCGGCCGGCATCGGGGTCCCGGCCACGCTCTACTCGGCCGCTGCCTTCTCCTTGCTCCTCACGCTCTGCGCGCTCGCGACGCCCGCTGTGCGCAACGTCAAGAGCGTGCCTGCACCTGCTGAGGCCGAGCCAGGCTCCCCCACATGAGCCGATCGACGCCTCGCCGTGGATCGCGCACGCGGCGTGCGCACGGGCGGCGTGCACACGGGCGGCGTGCACAGGGGCGGCGTGCGCGGGGGCGGCGT
>JBOGXX010000132.1:0-9288 GCA_050696475.1 Solirubrobacteraceae bacterium
CTCGTGCGCGAGGCGCGCGAGGGCCTGCAGTAGTCCTGCCCGTGCACAGCGCCATCCAGGACGAGCTCGCACCCAAGTCCTGCCCGCGCTAGCGCGCAAGCGCGTGCTGCCGTCCGGAGAGACTCAGAACCCGGCGGCGCCCGCCTGCTCGGCGGCCCGCTCGGCGTCACGCGACGCGCGTCCGGCCTGGATCACCTCTTTGAACGAGCGGAAGCGGAAGATGAACACGACCGCGCCGAGGCCCACGATCGCGGTGAAGGCGGCGATCGCGAGCTGCTGGCCGACGGAGTAGGCGGCCACGACCGCCGTGGGTCCATTGGTTGCGAACACCTTCACGAGCAGCGCCTGCTGCACGCCGGCCCCCCCGGGGGTGAACGGAACCGCCCCGGCTACCTGGTTGACGGCGAACACGAGCAGCACGTTCTCGACGGAGCCACCGACGCGAAAGGCGTCCAGCAGGAACCAGAAGGCGGTGAAGCGGCACAGCCACGCCAGTGCTTGCAGCGACGCCACCTCGCGCAGGTAGCGCCTTCGGTCTGCCAGGATCGTCACGCCCTGGCGCACGCGCGCCCAAAACGACCTCACCCGTTCGGAGAGCAGCGCGAAGCCGAGGAGTCCGATCATCCCCAGCGCGGTGATCAGAAAGAGCGTCAGGCGAAAGTGCTCGGCGAGATAGGAGATGTCGAACGAGCTCAGTTTCGAGAAGTCCGGCGGCTTCGGGAACACGCCCTGGGTAAACGCGAAGATCAGCACCAGCGCGCCGACGCAGGCGTCGAAGATCGACTCCACGAAGAACGCCGCCGCGACGGTCGGGTAGCGCGAGCCGGAAATCGACGAGCGCGTCAGGAACAGCTTGATCACGTCCCCGCCGCGCGCCGGCACCACGTTGTTGAAGCCGACCGCCGCGAAGTACGCGCCCCAGATCCGGCGCCACTGGAAGCCGACCGCAGGATAGGCGGCGCGCAGGCTGTGGAAGAAGCCGCGCGAGCGCAGTGTCAGGTTCAGCCCGAAGAAGGCCAGCCCCAGCACGAGCGCACCCCAATGAACCGCCGCCAGGTCTGAGAAGAACTGGCCGACGGCGTCCAAGAACGAGGAGATGCTCTGATCGAGCGAGGCTGAGGCGAGACGCACGCAGCCCAGCGTACGGGGCGCGCGTCACAGCGCGCCCGAGCCGACCGTGCATCGACGGCTAACGCCACCTGCCGCAGCGCCACACCGGCTTCGACGCGGCGCATCGCCACGATGCGCTACAAAGGGTCGATGGCACAGCCGCGGACCCGCCAGGCTCCTCTCACGGTCGCCGTCACCGGTCCCACCGGAGAGATCGGGCAGGCGGTCGTCGCGGCGCTCGAGCGCTCGCGTGAGGTCGCCCGGATCCTGGGCATGGCGCGCAGGCCGTTCGACCCCGCGGCACGCGGATGGAAGAAGGTGTCCTACCGCCGCGGCGACGTGCTCGACCGGGTCGCCGTGGAATCGCTCGTTGCCGACGCCGATGTGGTGGTGCACCTGGCGTTCATGATCATGGGCAGCGCCAGCGAGAGCGGCGCCGTGAACCTCAGCGGCTCGCGCAACGTCTTCGAGGCAGCCGTCGCGGCGAAGGTCAAGCGGCTCGTGTACGCCTCCTCGGTGGCCGCCTACGGCTTTCACGGCGACAACCCCCAGCCGCTGACCGAGGAGGTCCCCGCGCGGGGCACCGCCGCGCACCACTACTCGGCCCAGAAGGCCGAGGTCGAGGAGCTGCTCGTGCGCACGCTGGTGGGAAGCTCCACGGCGAGCTACGTCTTTCGCCCGTGCATCGTCGCCGGGCCGCAGGCGCCACTGCTGATCGACAGCCTGCCCTACACGCAGATCTCCGAGCGGCTGCCAGGCCCCGTGCTTGCGCTGCTCGAGGGAGTGCCGATCCTCAAGCCCGTGCTTCCCGACGCCGGGGTGCCCTTTCAGCTCGTCCACCACGACGACGTCGCCGGCGCCATGCGCGCAGCGGTGCTCGGGCGCGGCGAGCCGGGCGTATACAACCTCGCAGGCCCGGGCGAGCTGACGGTGAAGCTACTCGCCGAAGAGCTCGGCTGGTACTCGATCCCGGTGCCGGAGCTCGCGGTGGACGCGGCGGCGCAGCTGATCGCCCGCCTCGGGTTCCTGCCCGCGCAGGCCCAGTGGATCGCGGCCTTCCGCGAGCCGGTGATCATGAGCGCTGCCAAGGCCCGGCGTGAGCTCGGTTGGCGCCCGCGTCACGACGCGCTGCAGACCCTGCGCGAGACGATCGCCGAGACCAGGATGGACACCCTGATCCGTTAGGAGCTGCCGCGTGGCCGACGTCGGCCAGCGTAGGCTTCCCAACCGGTGAGCGCCGAGCGGACCCCCGAGAGCTTCAGTCACCGCAGCGTCGCTGTGGTGAGCGACAGCACCCCCTACCTGCCTGCCTCGCTGATCGAGCGCTGGGGGATCCAGCAGGTGAGCCTGTACGTCGGCTGGGATGGCGACCTGCAGCCCGAGCGCGACTGCTACGACCTCGACGCCTTCTACGCGCGGCTGCGCGACTCACCGCAGCTGCCGACGACCTCGCAGCCCTCCGTCGGCGACTTCCTCGCCTGCTACCGGCCGCTCCTTCGCGCCGGGCGCGACATCCTCTCCGTGCACATCGCCGGTGGCCTGTCGGGGACCTGCGAGAGCGCGCGCGAAGCCGCCGGCGCCGCCGCCGCGGAGGGGCTGCCCGGCCGGGTGCACGTGCTCGACAGCCAGACCGGCGCCGGCGGGCTCGGCTGCCTTGTGCTGTTGGCCTCGAGCGTCGCCGCGCACGGCGCCCCGCTCGAGCAGGTCGTGGACAGCGTGCACAACGCCAGGCAGAGCCTGGACATCTGGTTCTGCCTGGACACGCTCGAGTACCTGCGACGCGGCGGACGAATCGGTGCGGCGCAGGCGGTGCTCGGGACCGCCCTGAAGGTCAAGCCGATTCTCACGTTCGGCACCGAGATCGCGCCTGTCGGGCGAGTGCGCACACACCGGCGAGCGCTCGAGCGGATGGGCGCCTACCTGCGCGAGCTGCACGAGCGCGGCGCCACCCACTGGGTGGTCCAGCACGCCCAGTCGAGCGATGACGCCGAACGCCTGGTCACCGAGGGGACGACCCTGTTCGGCTCGTCGCCGCTGTTCTGCACCGAGGTGGGCCCCGTGCTCGGAGCGCACCTCGGATCGGGGATGCTCGTCGGCGGGATCACGGCGCCGGCGCTGGGCGAGCCCGCGCCAGCGGGCTGACCGGAGTCGATCAGCGGCGGCCCGTGGACGAGCCGCCGCTGATCGCATCTCCCCGCGCCCTGCCCGGCGGCGCCGCGGCTACCCGGCGATCCCTTCCAGGAACGGTTTGAGTTCCTTGAAGAAGATGTTGCCTTCAACCCCTTCATGGGCTTCCGGCAGAGCCCCAGCCGGATCGTTGTGCGAATAGGAGTCCAGTCGATTGATCAGCGTCATGTCAGAGGCGGGGATTCCGTTCTGCGCCGCGAGCGCTTCCGCCTCGGTGAGCGTCGTGCCCGCACCGCCGCCCAGAAGCGTGTCCAGTTCGCTGTCGATCGCCAGGATGTGCAGCTGTGAGTGATGAGGCGCCACGTCCTTCAGGTCACGGCCCATCGTCGTGTGAAGGCCCAGAGGTTTCTGTGCCGGCACCGGCAGACCGTTGTTGACCGCACCCGTATCCAGCGTGAGGCGAGCCGGGAAGTACCACTCGCTGCCGCTCGCTTCGCGAAGTCCAGTGCCCGAGAGCATTTCCGCATAGCGGCTGACCGGGGTCAGCGCGTTGGCGCCGTTCCAGCCGTGCAGCCCATCGGCTTCCGCTGCTTCTTCGATGCCTTCCCCGCCATGGATCTGAGCGGCGGCCAGCGACGTCGGCGAGGTCTTGTAGTTCACCGAGTAGCCGAACCCGGCTTCGTTCGTCGCCGGCGTATCGTTGGCGGGCGCCCTGAGATCTTCCGGCAGGAACGCGAATTTTTCGAGCTGCGACGGACCTTTCGGTTCCACCGTGGTCAAGGTCGAGCCGGTGGCCGAGAAGAGCCCCAGATCCGGTGCGGGGATGCCGCCGAAGGCCAGCCACGGGGTTTCCCCGGGCGCGTCCAGCGAGGCGAGCTTTTCCTCCGCTTCAGCTTCGGAGCTGATCGACGCCGGGCCGCTGCCGCCGTCGTCATAGACCAGCCCGGAGAGCCCCTTGGCTCCCGGGTGCCCATGGAAGTTCCATGTCGCATATGCGGTGACCACGGAGCCCCCGAGCGAGTGGCCTCCGAGCACGACCTTGCCGCCGAGCGCCTTGGCTTGCTTGACCACAACAGCCAGATCCTCGACAGTGCGCGCCATGCCCCAGCTCTTGGCGAACTCCACAAGCGAATTCGGCACCGGTTCGTAGTGGTTGCTGTACCTGGCCACCAGTTCGGCGAAGATCCGTTCGCCCAGCTGCAGGCCTTCAGCCGCGAGCGCCTGCGCGTTTTCAGCGGCGTAGGCAGCCCCCAGTTCCTCGCCGATCCGCTCTCCTTCTTCCTGCAGACGCTCGGCGTTTTCCGCGAGGTAATGGCCAGCGTCCTGGTACTGCACTTCCGCGATTCGTTCCGCGTGGGTCGCGACGTATTCGCCCGCATCCTTCGCGATGTCTTCGCTGAACGCCGGTTCTTCCCCGTCCGTTTCAGCGAAGGCCTGCGGAATGACCTGTTCGATCACGTAGCCTTCAACCTCTTCTGCCACGATCTGGCTGACTTTCGCACGCACCAGCGCTTCGGCCTGCGGAGTCACGATCGCCGCGACTTTCGCTTCGATCTGCGCTTCGGCTTCCTTCGTGGCGCGTGCCTGATCCTGCTGCAGGTAGCCGAGGTAGTAGTTGAAGAACTGTTCCGTCGGTGTTTCGTCTTGCCCGGTGTTTTCGTTCCTCAGCGCCGCCGGCAGTTCGCCGAACTTGTACTTGGTGAGCTCCTGCTGATCCTCGAGGAAGTTCTCCCGGCGTTCGACCGCCCACACCTGCCAGCCCGGCGTGGCCGCGATCAGCGACTTGGCAAAGGGCACGAAGTAGGCCGCGGCCGCGGATGTGCCCGGCTCGAGCACCAACACGTTCGGTGCCGGTTCGCCTTCCGGGCTGATCTTGATGATCCCGATCTCGTCCAGCGTCCTGACCCCGAGCTGCGGGGTGGCGATCGTTTCCGCCGTGCGTTCTGCGCGCGTCTCGTGCACCTTGACGAGGACTCGGTGGACACCGACCGAGCTGGCGCCGGCCGATGGCACGATCGCCGCACACCCGGCCAACGACGCGATCGCCGCCAGCGCCAGCCTGCCCCGAGAGAAAGACCTTCCCAGATCCCCAAGCATCCCCGCCTCCTCCGTGTTCGTCCGTGTGCGAGACCCCTCCAGAGGCCTCCAGCGACCAAAGATACGCCTACATCGTCGAGCTTGCGTCGCGGCCGCCTCAGCGCAACCTGCGTCTCAGCAGCCGCGGGCGCTCAACGCTCTCGCACTGCAGGCCGAGCCGCTCGAGCTGCTCCCAGCGCTGCGAGAACGAGCTCGTCGTGCTCGGCCGGCTTGACCCTGCGCAGGACCCGGGACACCTCGCCGTCCGGCTCAATGACGAACGTCGTGCGCTCGTTGGCGAAGTAAGTTTTGCCGTACATGGACTTCTCGAGCCACACCCCGTAGGCGTCGGCGACGCGATGGCCCTCGTCGGCGAGCAGCGCGAAGTTCAAGCGCTGCTGGTCGTGAAAGCGCTTGAGCTTCGCAACAGCGTCCGGCGATATGCCCAGCACGACGGCGTCCGCCTGCTGGTAGGCGTCGCGACGGTCGCGCACGCCGCAGGCCTGCGTCGTGCAGCCCGGTGTCGATGCCTTGGGGTAGAAGTAGACGACTACGGGCCGCCCGCGCAGGCTCGAGAGCCTGATCGGGCTGCCGTCCTGGTCGGGCAGCTCGAAATCGGGCGCGATGTCTCCCACTTCGATCATGAGCGGATCCTAGCCGGCGCGCCGATGCCCTCACCGGCCCCTTGACCCGATCCTTTGCGATCATCCGGCGCGATGGCGACCGACGGCGAAGACCTCCAGGTGCGCCACGCGTCAGAGCGCGACGGCCCGGCCTGCGCGGCGCTCTACGCGCCGTATGTGACGGACACGGCGATCACCTTCGAGACCGAGCCGCCGTCGGGCGAGGAGATGGGGCGGCGCATCCTGCTCGCCTCGCAGCGGCACGCGTGGCTGGTCCTGGAGGGTCAAGGACGCGTGGTCGGCTACGCCTACGGGGGAACATTCAACCCGCGCGCCGCGTACCGCTGGTCGTGCGAAGTCAGCGTGTACCTCGAGCTGGAGCGCAGGCGCACGGGCGCCGGCAGGACCGTTTACGAAGCGCTCCTGGCGCGGCTGCAACAGCGCGGCTACCGGGTGGCGACCGCGGGCATGACGTTGCCCAACGACGCCAGCGTCGGGCTGCACCGCGCGATGGGCTTCGAGCAGGTCGGCGTCTACAGGCGAATCGGCTTCAAGCACGGGCGCTGGCACGACGTCGCCTGGGCGCAGCGTCTGCTGATCGATGACGAGGGCCCGCCCGCGGACCCCTCGTAGGGGCCGCGGCTAGCGGAGCAGCCGCGAGAGGCGCCGGTCCTTGAGGACCCGTCCGCCTGTCTGGCAGTGGGGACAGTAGGCGATCACGTGGTCCTCGAAGTGGACGGCGTGCAGCGTCGCGTTGCACCGCGGGCACGACTGCCCCTGGCGACGGTGCACCTGCAGTGGCATCGGCAGCTTGTCGGGGATCGGCAGGCTGACCGTCTGCTCGTAGTGGGCGATCGCATCCGCGAGTGTCTGTACGACCGCCTCGCGCAGCCGCTGCGCCTGCTGCTCGTCCAGCTCCGAGCCGCGCTTGTACGGGGAGAGCTTGGCCCGCCACAGGATCTCATCCACCCACGAGCGTCCGATTCCTGCGATCACGCGCTGGTCGCGCAGCAGCGTGTGCAGCGGACGCGGCGCATCGAGCAGCGCGCCCAGCTCGGGCGGCTGCGGCCAGGCTTCCGGCCCGAGCGTCGCGAGCGCGTCCTCCTGCTCGAGCTCCTGCGCGCGCAGGAGCTTCACCCAGGCGGCCTGCTTGGAGCCGAACTCCCGTAGACGCAGCTCCCTACCGTCGTGCAGGCCGACGAGCAGGCGCGAGGTGCGATCACGGGGTCCGGCGGGCCTGTCATAGAGCTGCAGGCGACCCGCGGACATCAGGTGGATCAGCGCCACCAATCGGCCCGCGTCTGCGGCGCCCCCGTCGGCCTCGACGATCAGGTGCTTGCCACGCCGGCGCACAGCCGATACGCACGCGCCCTCCAGCGCGCCAAGCGGAGGGTCGAAGGTCTTCAGCGCATTGATCCCGGGGGCGCTCGCCGACTCGATCCGGGAGCCCGCAAGCGCGGCGTCGAGCAGGCGTGCGGTGATCTCCACCTCTGGCAGCTCGGGCATCCCCACTCATCCTAGGATGCCGCGAAGGCCCGCCGCCGCTGATCAGCGTCGCGGCACGCCCGAGGGGGCCCGCGCTGCGCGCTCGTCCTCTCGACCGTCAGGACGCGGCAATCGACGGCCCCTCGTACTTCACACCCGCCGGGCTCATCCAGCGCACGCGCCAGTGCCTTCCGGCGGTCGAGGAGTTCAAGCTCCAGTAGCCGTGGCTGTTGGTGGTGACGGTCTTCAGCGTGGTGAAGCGCCTGGCGTGCTTGCGCTGCACGAGCACGGTCACCTTCGTGGCTCCGCTCGCCGGGCGCACGAGGCCCCACAGGGAGACTCCGCGCCCCCGCCTGGTCACCGTCAGCGGTATCGGCCAGCCGTAGTAGAGCGGCTTGGGAGTCCCGTTGATGTACTCCAGGCCCGTCTGGAAGCTGGCGCCCGGTTCCAGGCCGCCCACCGGGTCGTCCCTCAGCAGGTACTGGGAGAACGCCGTCACGCGGGGGTTCTCGTAGGCGATGTGTTCGGCGATCGCGTCGTATTCCGCCTGCTTGGCCGGAGACACCCCGAGGTACCTGTTGGGCTTGCTCTGCACCCCGAACTCGGTCAGGTAGATCGGCACGTTCGCCGGGATGGCGTGCGCTCGAGCTGCGCGATTGAGAGCATTGGTCAGGCGCGAGAGCGAGCCGATCGAGACATCGTCGCGCTGCTTGAAGACGAAGTGCGGTCCGGCGGGCAGCGTGTAGGCGTGGTGGGCATAGCCGGACATCTGCAGCTCGCCGCAGGAGCTCGCTTTCCGGTACCTGGCGTTCAGGCACAGCGCTTCGCGCATGAACGCCAGCGGCGCCACGGGGTGCTTGTACGCCCTGGAGCGTTCCTTGCGGATGTTGACCTTGTCATAGCCCGCTGGCGCGGTCTCGCCGAACAGGACCTTCGGGTGGGCGAGCCCGGCGGCCTGCAGCCCCGCGTAGCCGGCCTGGTAGAGGCCGCGGTAGATCCGGCCGGAGGCCGACGTGCCGTTGGCATTCCACTGCGGCATCAGGAACACGGACTCGTTGGGCTCGTTCCAGATCGAGTACACGGACACCTCCGAGCCGAACTCGCGAGCGACCGCGGTCATGAATTCTTCGAAGTCCTTGTCGTCGGGACGGGTCACGTACGGCGCCTTGTGGTTGGAGGTCGCCCATCGCGGCACCGGCGCGGTGACCGTCAGCAGCACCGGCCATTTGCGCGCGGCGGCTTCGGCGAGCAGGATCGGATACTGGCCCCACGCGTAGCTGCCCGGGTTCGTCGCTTCGAACGCCGGCTTGCTCGCGCTGGTAGACCCCGGGGCCACGGAGCCCCAGTTGAGCTCGACCCGCAGAGCCTTCACGCCCAGGTGCTGCAGCTGTTCCATCGCATGCGGTCGAGTGCTGGGATTGAGCAGCACGGCGGCGCCCTCGAAATAGGTGATCTGGTTGCGTGATGCCAGCGCCTGGGAGGCCCCGGCCGCCCCCGCGACGAGCGTCGTGGCAAGCAGCGAGAGGAGGAAAGTGCGGGTTCCGGACATGGTCGCTTGAGACACCTCAGCGCAGGGAAGGTTGCGCTCTTTGTAGGTTTGCGGTCCGTGAGCACTCCAATAGCGCCAGACGACATCGTCCAGACCGCAGCGGACGCGGAGGCTAACAGCCGCCCCCCGCTACTCGTCCTGGAGCCGCTCGGCGCGTTCCTGGACGCCCACGGGCTCGGCGAGGGGGAGATCCGCGCGACGCCGATCGGCGAGGGTCATTCGAACGTCACCTACCTGGTCCAGCGGGGCGCGAGAGAGCTCGTCCTACGCCGCCCGCCCCGTCCACCGCTGCCGCCGAGCGCGCACGACGTGCTGCGC
>JBOGXX010000133.1:0-4018 GCA_050696475.1 Solirubrobacteraceae bacterium
GCGTCGCGCGGGCCAGCACGCGCGAGCCGGCGAGCAGCTCGCCGCCGGGCTCGCCGCGCAGGCGGTCGTCGTAGGCCAGCTCCAGGCCGCTGAGCCCGACGCTGGCTTCGGCGGGGACGCCTTCTTCCCCCAGCGCCGCCCGGCGCGAGGCCGGAGCGGGCCCGACGGTGCCTAGGACCGCTTCTGCGTAGGCGCCCAGCGGCGAGTTGCGCATCGCTTCGGCGCCACCGACGGGATCGGCACCCGGGGGGCTTTCCGCGAGCACGCTGCCGTCACCCGCGAGCAGCGTGGCACGCCGCGGCAGGCTGGTGTGGCGGCTGAGCAGCTCGCCGGCGCGCAGACCCGGGAAGGCGACCGACCGCGACCACGCGACACGCGCGCCATGGCCGGCGTCTTCCACGGTCTTGATGGTGAACTCGAGCGAGAGCTCCCCGAACAGGCGGGTGTCCACGCGCACCGGCACCGCCACCTCCGCGTCTGCAAGCGCGCGAGGCCTGCCCGTGATCCGCATGCGGGTAGCGGTGGCCGTGCTCAGCGCTTCGCGATAGACCTCGGTGAACTCGCCGGCGCCGGTGAGGCGTTGCGAGGAGTTGGATATCTCCGTGTACATCTTGTTGAAGTCGCGCCGCGTCCAGGCCGCCACGAACTGGTTGGCGAGCGTGTATCCGGGCGGCGTTGAACGTCCCGCGCCGATGATCGCTCCGACCGCGAAGGCGACTGCGGCGAGCGCGAGGACGGGGCGCACACGGTGCAGGCGCTGGTTGCGGCTTTCGTTCACAGAGCCTGTAGAACATGACAGGTGAATCAGCTGGACTGGATAATCGTCGCGTTTGCGTTGATCCTCGCGTTCTTCGGCTTCCGACAGGGCTTTCTCGTGGGCGCTCTGTCGTTCGGCGGGTTCGTGCTCGGCGCCTTCCTCGGGACGCGCGTGGGGCCGCTGTTGTTACCCGACGGCTCGGCCTCTCCGTACGCCCCCGCGTTCGGTCTGCTCGGTGCGCTGCTGGGTGGCGCGATCCTGGCGAGCGGTCTGGAGGGCCTCGGCTTCAGGCTGCGTCGGTTCATGATCGTGCCGGGCATGGGTCTGCTCGACGGAGTGCTGGGCGCGGCCCTGGGGACGGCGCTGGCGCTGGGGATCGTGTGGATAGCGGCGGCGGTGGCCGGCCAGACGCCAGGGGACGACCAGCTGCGGGCCGACATCCAGCGCTCGGCGATCCTGCGCAGGCTGAACGAGGTGCTGCCGCCGTCGGGTGCGATCCTCAACGCGCTCGCGAGGCTGGACCCGATTCCGTCGATCAGCGGTCCCTCGCCCGATGTTGGCGCACCGGCGCCCGCGGTCGCGCACGCCCCCGGCGTGGGGAGCGCATCGCGCAGCGTCGTGCGGGTCGACGGCACCGCCTGCGGCCTGGCGATCGAGGGCTCGGGCTGGGTGGCGGGGCCGGAGCTGGTGGTGACCAACGCGCACGTGGTGGCCGGCGAGCAGGACACCTCGGTCGAGATCGATGGTCAGCCGCCGAGCCTGCCCGCGCAGCCGGTGGACTTCAACCCGACCGTGGACCTCGCGGTCCTGCACGTCCCCGGTCTGAGCCTGCCGTCTCTGGGCCTCGCCTCCGACCCGGCGTCGGGAACCGCAGGGGCGATCCTCGGCTACCCCGAGAACGGCCCGTTCGACGTGCAGCCGGGGCGGATCGGACACACACAGGACGTGGTCACGCAGAACGCCTACGGCGAAGGGCCCGTGACGCGGCTGCTGACGCCGCTGCGTGGCCTGGTGCGGCCCGGCAACTCGGGTGGCCCGCTGGTGGGGGTGGACGGCCAGGTGCTGACGACCGTATTCGCCGCGACCGTCGGCAGCACCCCCAAAGGTGGCTACGGCGTGGCCAACGAAACGGTGGCGGTCGTCCTGCGCGAAGCAGCCGAACACGAGCGTGCGGGCGAGCACGTCGCGACCGGTCAGTGCACCGGCGGCTGACCCGGCTACGCTGACCGCCATGTCAAAGACGCTCCTGGTCGCCGAGAAGCCATCCGTGGGACAGGATCTCGCACGCGCGCTCCCTGGCCCGTTCAAGAAGGGCGAGGGCTTCCTCGAGGGACCCGCTCATGTGATCACATGGGCGGTGGGGCATCTGGTGCAGCTGGCCGAGCCGGAAGCGTATGACGCGAAATACAAGAGCTGGCGCATGGCAGACCTGCCGATCGTGCCGGAGCGTTTCAAGCTGGAGGTGCGTGACGAGCGCTCGCGCAAGCAGATGTCGGTCGTCACCAAACAGCTGGGTCGCGAGGACGTCGAGGAGGTGGTCAACGCCTGCGACGCAGGCCGCGAGGGCGAGCTGATCTTCGCCTACCTCTATGAGAAGGCCAAAGCCAAGAAGCCGGTCAAACGGCTGTGGCTGAACTCGATGACGAGCGCGGCGATGAAGAGCGCGCTCGCATCGCTGCGCCCGGCGGAGGAGTTCGAGCTGCTGGAGCAGGCGGCGCGGTCCCGCTCGGAGGCCGACTGGATCGTGGGCATGAACGCTACGCGCGCCGCCACCATCCGGCTGCGCAGCTCATTCGACGGCGCCGTGTCGCTCGGCAGGGTGCAGACGCCCACGCTCGCGATCGTGGCGCGCCGCGAGGAGGAGATCAAAGCGTTCAAGCCGGAGCCCTACTGGCTGGTCGACGCGACGTTCGTCGCGAGCGGCGCGCGGGTGGGCGGGGATCCCGACGCACCGGCCCCCGACGGCGAGCGCGTGTACCTCGGCCACTTCCAGGCGCCGCCCGGCAGCCCGGGCACGACCAAAGGCCCGCGGATCGGTAGCGAGGATGAGGCGCTGGCGATCGTCACCGCCTGCGATGGACGGCCGGGGAGGATCACGAAGCTGGAGAAGAAGGAGCAGCGCGAGCGGGCGCCGATGCTCTATGACCTGACGACGCTGCAGCGCGAGGCGAACAACCGCTATGGGTTCTCCGCGCGCCGGACGTTGTCGGCGGCGCAGCGCCTCTACGAGGAGCACAAGGCGCTGACCTACCCTCGCACCAACTCGCGCTACCTGCCGAGCGACATGATCGAGGAGATCAAGCCGATCGCAGAGCTCGTGGGCAGCCACGCGGAGTATCGCAAGGGGGCCGACTACGTGAGCGGCCTCGACGTGCTGCCGCTCGGGAGGGTGGTCAACGACGAGAAGGTCACCGACCACCACGCCATCATCCCCACCCGCTCCGCGCACAACCTCGAGAAAATGGGCTCGGACGACAGGCGCATCTACGACATGGTCGTGCGTCGCTTCCTGGCGGTGTTCCACCCGGAGGCGATCTTCGAGAACACCCGCGTGGAGACCACGGTGACGCCGGCGGACGGCGAGGGCGGCAAGGGCCACCTCTTTCGCACCCGCGGCAAGCTGCTGCTGGTGCCGGGCTGGCGCGGGGTCTACGACGAGGTCGCGGCGGACACCAGGGGCGCGGAGACCAAAGCCGAGGCCGAGGAGGACGAGGAGACAGATCAGCAGCTGCCGCGACTGGTCCAGGACGAGCAGGTGCAGACGCGCACGGTCGAGAGCCTGCGCAAGGAAACGAAACCGCCGCGGCGCTACAGCGACGCGTCGCTGCTGGGTGCGATGGAGACGGCCGGCAAGCTGGTCGAGGACGACGAGCTGCGCGAGGCGATGAAGGACTCGGGGATCGGCACGCCGGCCACGCGCGCCGCGATCATCGAGCGCCTGATCACCGTGGGCTACATCGAGCGCGATGGGCGTGCGCTGGTGGCGACCGAGAAGGGCTTGAACGTGATCAGGCTGCTCAACGAGCACGCGCTCACCTCGCCGAGCCTCACCGGCAGCTGGGAGCAGCGCCTGGGCAAGATCGAGCGCGGCGAGGACTCGCGCAAGGAGTTCATGGGCGACATCGCAAGCTTCGCGCAGGGGACCGTGAAGGAGCTTGACGAGACGCTCAAAGACGTGCGCATCCCGCGCGCGCGCCTGGGTCCGTGCCCGGTGTGCGCTCACGAGATCGTGGAGAACCGCAAGGGCTACTCGTGCTGGGC